>NZ_JBHWUR010000017.1:0-109493 GCF_042737755.1 Streptomyces sp. NPDC059994 | reverse complement strand
GGTGGGCAGTGCCCACCCGGCGCCTGCTCGAAGGTCTTAGAGGGCCACGCCGAGCAGCGCGTCGACGGCGCGCGAGACCACGCCGGGCGCGCCCTCGTCCGTACCGCCCTCGGACTGCTGCAGAGCGGCCCACCGGTCCACGGCCAGGAGCGCCGTCGGGGCGTCCAGGTCGTGGGAGAGGGCGTCGCGGATCTCCTCGACCAGCGCGTCCGCGGACGGCCCGTCGGGGCGGGAGACGGCCGCGCGCCAGCGGGCGAGCCGCTCCAGGGCGTCCTGGAGGACCTGGTCGGTCCACTCCCAGTCGGCCCGGTAGTGGTGCGAGAGCAGCGCGAGCCGGATCGCCGCCGGGTCGACGCCGTCGCGGCGCAGCGTGGAGACGAAGACCAGGTTGCCCCGGGACTTCGACATCTTCTCGCCGTGCAGCGCGACCATGCCGGCGTGGACGTACGCCTTGGCCATCGGGAACTCGCCGGTGAGCACCTGGGCGTGCGAGGCGCCCATCTCGTGGTGCGGGAAGGCGAGGTCGGAGCCGCCGCCCTGCACGTCGAAGCCCATGCCCAGATGGTCGAGGGCGATGGCGACGCACTCGATGTGCCAGCCCGGCCGGCCGCGGCCCAGGCTCGCGCCGTCCCAGCTCGGCTCACCCTCGCGGGCGGCCATCCAGAGCATCGGGTCGAGCGGGTTCTTCTTGCCGGGGCGCTCGGGGTCGCCGCCGCGCTCGGCGGAGAGCCGCCGCATGGCTTCGGCGTCCAGGTGGGAGACCTGCCCGAAGTGGGCGTCGCTCTCCACGGAGAAGTAGACGTCCCCGTCGAGTTCGTAGGCGGCGCCCGCGTCCCGCAGCCGCTCGACGAGCGGCACGATGCCGGGTATCGCCTCGACGGCTCCGATGTAGTGCTTCGGGGGAAGCATCCGCAGGGCGGTCATGTCCTCGCGGAAGAGTGCGGTCTCGCGCTCGGCGAGCGCGGTCCAGTCGTGCCCGTCGCGGATGGCGCGCTCCAGGAGCGGGTCGTCCACGTCGGTGACGTTCTGGACGTAGTGAACCTGCCGCTTGTTGTCGAGCCACACGCGCTGAACGAGGTCGAACGCGTTGTAGGTCGCCGCGTGACCCAGGTGGGTCGCGTCGTACGGGGTGATGCCGCAGACGTAGATACGGGCGACGGGACCGGGGTCGAGGGTGACAAGACCGCCGGTCGCGGTGTCGTGGATCCGGAGGTCGCGGCCCTTGCCGGGCAGGGCGGGGACCTCAGAAGCGGGCCAGGCATGCATGTCATGAGCGTAACCGGACGCACGCTCCATATTCGAACCGGATGTGCGCTCTTGGCCGAATACGGGGTCTTGCGCGGACCCGGCCCACCATGCATGGATCCCTCTTGTCCCGTTACGTCACCGGTGCCGGGCCTACACCGGCGGCCAGGGAATCGGCGGCCACTCGCCCGACGGGCTGCGGTGCACCCCGTCCGCCAGCAGGCCCGCCACCCGGTCCCGCAGCGCGTCCAGCTCGGCCGCGGTGATCAGCTCCGCCAGTCGGGTGGCCAGCGGCTCGCCGGGGGCGAGGACGGCCGCGAGACGGGTCAGCGCCGCCACCGCCTCCGCGGTCAGCGGCTCGCCCGCCCACCCCCACAACAGCGTGCGCAGCTTGTCGTCGACGTTGAAGGTGACACCGTGGTCGATGCCGTAGAGGCGGTCGCCCTCGGCGGGCAGCAGATGGCCGCCCTTGCGGTCGCCGTTGTTGATCACGGCGTCGAGCACGGCGAGCCGCCGCAGCCGCTCGTCGTCGGCGTGCACCAGGAGCGCCGTGCGGCCCTCCCCCACATCCGCGAGCCCGACCGCCTTCCAGCCCTCGCCCGGCTCGTCGCCGTCGACGAGCGCGAGCAGCCCGCCGTCGGCCTGCTCGGCGTCCTCGGCGTTCTCGGCGTTCTCGGCTCCGTCAACGTCTTCGGCGCCCTCGGCCGGCGTCTCGATCCACAGCTGGACCATGCCCTCGCCGTACGGCCCGTCGCGCAGCACGGTCGGCGGCACCAGGTCCCAGCCGAGGGCCGCGCTGACCTCGTAGGCGGCGACCTCGCGCTGGGCGAGCGTGCCGTCCGGGAAGTCCCACAGCGGGCGCTCCCCGGCCACCGGCTTGTAGACGCAGTGGGCGCTCTCGCCCTCGTACGCGACGGAGCAGTACAGCACCGCGTTGGACGCCTCGCGGATCCGGCCGCGGACGGTGAGCTCACCCTTGGCGAGCAGTTCCACCGCCGTCAGGCTCCCCGTCGGTATCCGTTCTGGCGCGGGCATACGTGTCCTTCCGGGTCGAGCGGCAGGCTGCACAGCGGGCACGGCGGGCGGCCCGCGTTGACCACGTCCAGGGCGCGCTTGGCGAAGGCGCGGGCCTGGGCGCCGGTGAGGCGCACCCGCAGCATCGGCGGGCCGTTCTCGTCGTCCTGGAGCAGCCGCTCCTCGGCCTCCGCGAGGTCCTCGTCGGAGTCGGCGTCGAGCTCGACCAGGGCCTGCGCCTCGATGACCATGCGCTGCTCCTCGCCGTCCCAGGCGAGCGCCATGGTGCCGACCCGGAACTCCTCCTCGACGGGCGAGTCGAGCGGCGCGGTGTCGGTGACGTCGGCGGGGGCTACGGCCGGGACGGGCGCGTTGCCGCCGGTGCGCCGCACGACCTCGTCCAGGAGCTCGTCGATCCGCTCGGCGAGGGCCGCGACCTGGGTCTTCTCCAGGGCGACGCTGGTGGTACGGCTGCCCGCGGACGCCTGGAGGAAGAACGTACGGCGCCCGGGCAGCCCGACCGTACCGGCCACGAAGCGGTCCGGTGGGTCGTAGAAGAACACCTGACGGGACACGTCCTGGTCTCCCTATGTCGGAATGAGCGGTGAGTGCGGGCCCGCCGGGGCGGAGCGCGGTGTTTTCGGCCCGTCCACCCTACTGCGCCCGGCGATCACGGTGCTCCCGCGCCACCCCCGACGACGGCCCGGTCGTCGGCGGCCTCGTTTTCCTTGGCCGCCCGCGGCGCCAGCGAGCCGAAGTCCCCGGTCTCTCCCAGGCGCATCAGGAACGGGCGCAGCCGGGTGTAGCGGATCGCGGTCAGGGAACACGGTTCCACCGAGATCCGCTGAAAGAGGTCCAGATGCATTCCGAGGGCGTCGGCGACGACCGACTTGATGATGTCCCCGTGCGAGCACATGACGAACACGGCGTCCGGGCCGTGCCCGGCCTCCACGCGCGCGTTCCACTCGCGCACCGCCTCGACGGCTCGCCGCTGCATGGCCGGCATCGACTCGCCGCCCGGGAAGGCCGCGGCCGACGGGTGCTGCTGCACCACCTCCATCAGCGGGTCCTCGGAGAGCTCGGCGAGCTTGCGGCCCGACCAGTCGCCGTAGTCGCACTCGCTGATGCGCTCGTCGGTGTGGAGTTCCAGCCCGGGCCGCGCCTCAAGCAGGGGCCGCAGGGTCTCCTGGCAGCGCTCCAGCGGACTGGAGACGGCTGCGGCCAGCGGCAGTCCGGCGAGCCGGGCGGGCAGCGCGGCGGCCTGGGCGGCGCCGCGCTCGTCGAGCAGCACACCGGGCGTGCGCCCGGCCAGCACGCCCGAGGTGTTGGCGGTGGAGCGTCCGTGACGTACGAGGATCAGCGTGGCCATGTCCGCCAGCGTAGGCCGAGCGGCGAGAGCGGGTGCGCCCGGTACGGGTTCGCGGAAGAATGCGCGCCGTGATCGTCGACTGCGCCATCTATCGGGACGGCCGCCGCACCGAGGGCCCGCCGGACTACTCCGATGCGCTGGAAGAGGCCCGGGCGGCCGGGGACGCGTTTGTGTGGCTGGGCCTGTACGAGCCCACCGAGGACGAGTTCGACCTGGTCAGCAGCGAGTTCGGGCTGCACGCGCTGGCGGTCGAGGACGCGCTGACGGCCCATCAGCGGCCCAAGCTGGAGGTGTACGACGACTCGCTGTTCGTGGTCCTCAAGCCGGTGACGTACGAGCAGGAGAGCGACAAGGTCAGCACCGGCGAGCTGATGCTCTTCATCGGCGACTCGTTCGTGGTGACGGTCCGGCACGGCGAGAGCTCGCCGCTGCACGATGTGCGCATGCGCCTGGAGGCCGAGCCCGAACTGCTCCGGCACGGTCCGACGACCGTCCTGTACGTGGTGAGCGACGCCGTCGTCGACCACTACACGGAGGTGGCCGCCGAGCTCCAGACGGACCTGGAGGAGCTGGAGGCGGAGGTCTTCGCGCCGGTCGGCCGCGAGGGCAAGGGCCGCGCCCCGGGCGACGGGAGCACGGTCGCGTCGCGGATCTACACCTTCAAGCGGCAGGTGCTTGAGTTCCGCCGGGCGAGCGGTCCGCTGGCGGAGCCGATGCAGCGGCTCTCCGGGGCCGGGGTGCCGTTCGTGCACGACAAGGCGCAGCCGTTCTTCCGCGATGTGAGCGACCACCTCACCCGCGTCAACGAAGGCGTGGACGGCCTGGACCGGCTGCTCTCCGACATCCTCTCCGCCCATCTCGCGCAGATGGGCGTGCGGCAGAACGACGACATGCGGAAGATCTCCGCGTGGGCGGCGATGGCCGCGGTGCCGACGATGGTCGCGGGGATCTACGGCATGAACTTCGAGCACATGCCGGAGCTGGGATACGTCTGGGGGTATCCGGCGGTGCTGGCGCTGATGGCGGGGCTCGAAGTGCTGCTGTACCGCACGTTCAAACGCCGCGGCTGGCTCTAGGGGGCCGGGCGGTCACGCGAACTCGGGCGCCGGGGCGGCGGGTCCGCCCAGCACGTCGCGGCGCTCCGGCATCGTCAGGCTGACCATGCGCCGCCAGCCGCCGGCCCGTTCGTAGGCGTACACGCCGTGGATCCCGGCCGTCAGCGCCGCCGACTTGGCCTTCGGCCAGCCGAGGATGCGGCCCATGTGCCCCATCACGGCGAGGCTGACGTCCCGGTAGACGCGGATCTCGGCGAGCGCGCACTCGCGCAGCACGCGCTGGATGGTGCGGCCGTGCCCGGCGTACGCCAGGCGCAGCAGCTCCTCGTGGCAGTAGGCGAGGTGGTTGTCCTCGTCGTTGCTGATCATCCGGATCGCCCGGCCGACGTCGGGGTGGTCCCCGAAGTACCTGACCAGCATCACCATCTGGTCGGCGGCCCGCTGCTCGGTGACGCGGCTGTGCGAGAGGTAGGTGACGATGTCCTGCTCGGCCAGCGGCCGTTGCGCCCGCAGCCGTTCATGGGCGAGCCCGATGCCGTGCCGCTCCAGGAGCATCGTGTAGTCGGTGTCGGCCGGCACCGGGACCGGGGTGAGGCCGCGCCTCTTGAGCAGCGCGTGGAAGATCCGCCCGTGCTTGTCCTCGTCGGCGCCGTGCCGGGCGATCTTGGGGGCCAGGTCGTGCTGCTCCGGTGGGACCAGCGCGGAGATACGGCCGTTCTCCCAGCCGCCCTGGGTCTCGCCGCTGGCCGCGATCGAGCAGAAGAGCCGGAACGACTCGTCGTGGTCGAGGATCTCCTGGAACAGGCTCTTGGCCGAAAGCATCGCCGTACCTCCGCATGACTCCCGTACAGACATCCGCAAAGGGCAAGTCAAGTGCGGAGGACAGAACGGGGCAACAGGGGCGCCTCTTGGCTGGGCCGAACGAAGGAACGCACGAGGGCGTGCCGGCCCGTAACCCATCCGGCGCACGGCGCGTTGTTCGGGGTGACGGCCGTGGCGGGGAAGACCCCCCGAGCCCCCACCACGGCCGCAGACCTCCCGTTCCGCGTTACGCCAGGCCCGCGTGCTCCAGCGCCTCGGTGCCCGCCCGCAGCGCCGCCACCCGCTCATCCAGCGTGAAGCCGGCCGGGGCGAGGGTGAGGGTGGTGACCCCGGCGGCGGCGTAGGCCCGCATCCGGTCGGCGATGCGCTCCACCGAGCCGAGCAGCGTGGTCGAGTCGATGAGCTGCTGCGGGATGGCGGCGGCCGCGCCCGCCTTGTCGCCGGAGAGGTACTTGTCCTGGATCTCGGCGGCCTCCTTCTCGTACCCCATGCGCTGCGCGAGCTGGTTGTAGAAGTTCTGCTTGCGGCTGCCCATGCCGCCGACGTAGAGCGCGGTGTACGGGCGGAACATGTCGGCCAGCGCGGGGACGTCGGCGTCCGCGCCGAGCGCCAGCGGCAGGGTCGGGCAGACGTCGAAGCCCTCCAGGGTCTTGCCCGCCTTCTCGCGGCCCGCCCGGATGTGGCGGATCGCGGTGTCCTCCAGGTGGTCGGCGGAGGGGAAGATCAGCAGCGCGCCGTCGGCGATCTCGCCGGTCTGCTCCAGGTTCTTGGGGCCGATCGCGGCGATGTAGAGCGGAATGTGCTCGCGCTCGGGGTGGACGGTGAGCTTGAGGGACTTGCCGGGGCCGTCGGGCAGCGGCAGCGTCCAGTGCTCGCCCTCGTAGGAGAGCCGCTCGCGGGTCATCGCCCGGCGGACGATCTCGACGTACTCGCGGGTGCGGGCGAGCGGCTTGTCGAACTTGACGCCGTACCAGCCCTCGGAGACCTGCGGACCCGAGACGCCGAGGCCGAGGCGGAAGCGGCCGCCGGAGAGCGAGTCGAGGGTGGCGGCGGTCATCGCCGTCATCGCGGGCTGGCGGGCCGGGATCTGGAGGATCGCGGAGCCGACGTCGATGCGCTCGGTCTGGGCGGCGACCCAGGCCAGGACGGTGGGCGCGTCCGAGCCGTAGGCCTCGGCGGCCCAGCAGACGTCGTAGCCGAGCCGGTCGGCCTCCTGGGCGACGGCGAGATTGTCGCCGTCCATTCCGGCGCCCCAGTAGCCGAGGTTGATCCCGAGCCGCATGACGGTCCCCTTACTGATCAGTAACGTCCCTGTTCCGGGGGACTCTAGCGCGCGGGCGGACGGGGCGGCAGGGCTCCTGGAGTCCGGACAGGCCCTGAGTTGTCCACAGGGCCTCACCGGCTCGCGCCATGGCCAGTAATCTCAGCGCCCATGGAGCAGAGGCACCTGGGCCGTACGGGCCTGCGCGTATCCCGGATCGGGCTCGGCACTCTCACCTGGGGCCGGGACACCGACGAGCACGACGCCGCCGATCTGTTGAAGGCGTTCTGGGAGGCCGGCGGCACACTGGTCGACACGGCGGACGTGTACGGGGGCGGGGACGCCGAATATCTGCTCGGGCAGCTGGTGGAGCGGCTGGTGCCGCGCCGCGATCTGGTCATCTCGACCAAGGCGGGCAGCGTGCCCGACCCGGACCGGCGCTTCGACGGCTCGCGCGGCCATCTGCTCGCCGCGCTCGACGAGTCGCTGGAACGTCTCGGCACGGACTACGTGGACATCTGGCAGGTCCACGCCTTCGATCCGCTCACCCCGCTCGACGAGACGCTCCAGGCCCTGGACATCGCGGTGAGCAGCGGCCGCGTGCGGTACGCGGGCGTGTCCGACTTCTGCGGCTGGCAGCTCGCGAAGGCCGCGACCTGGCAGTTGGGCGCGCCGGGCGTGCGGACCCGGCTGGCCTGTACGCAGATGGAGTACTCGCTGCTCCAGCGCGGTGTGGAGCGGGAGGTGCTGCCGGCCGCGATCGACCTCGGGATCGGGCTGCTGCCGTCCTCGCCGCTGGGGCGGGGGGTGCTGACGGGGAAGTACCGCAACGGCACCCCGGCGGACTCGCGCGGGGCGTCGGAGACGCTGGCGCCGTTCGTCGCGCCGTATCTGGACGACGCGGCGAGCCGGATCGTCGACGCGGTGACGATAGCCGCGGACGGCCTCGCGGCGACGCCGCTGCAAGTCGCGCTCGCGTGGGTGCGGGACCGGCCCGGAGTGGCCGCGCCGATCGTCGGCGCGCGCAACGCGCAGCAGCTCGCGGCGGCATTGTCAGTGGAGGCGCTTAGTCTTCCAGACGAGATCTGCCGGGCGCTGGACGATGTGTCGGCGCCCGTGCACCGCTATCCCGACCAGGACTGGAGCACCTTGTGACCGCGCTTCCCCCGGGGACGGCCCCCGGAACCCGGGCCGATGGCGCCGAAGGCGCCGAAGAAGCCGGTGCGGCCGAAGTGGCCGAGGCAGCCGACACGCCCGAAGGCGCGGGGGAGGTTGCGGAGGACTCGGCTCCGGCCGCCGAGGACGTGGCCGGTGCGGCCGACGGCCCGGCCGAGGACGGCGCCGCGCCCGAGGACGCGGGCGAAGCCGCAGACCAGGCGGGTCCGGCACCCGAAGGCGCCGACACCCCTGCTCCGGGCGCCGACGGCGCCGCCGGGACCGGTGACGGCTCCGCCGAGTTGTCCGAGGCCCAGGCCGAGCTCGCCGCGCAGCGGGAGTTGCGGGCGCGGATCGAGGCGCGGAAGGCCGAGAAGGAGGGGACCGTCGCGGCCGGGACCAAGCTCAGCGGGCAGGCCGCCGACCTGCTCGCGGCCGTCCGTGCGGTCGAGAGCGGTGAGAAGCCGGGAGCGTCGTTCTTCGCCTCCGCCCCGGCCCCGCGCCGCCCCGCCCCGGTACCGGCCGCCCCCGCTCCTGTACGGACGCAGGCGTCGCAGCCCGCGCGCGTGGCCGCCGGGCCTGAGGCGCTGGCCGCGGTGCGGGCCGTGCTGAGCGACGGCGGCGCGCCGGACTCGCTGGCCCCGCAGGTCACCGACGCCCTGGGCGAGCAGGCGGCCGACGTGCTGCGGACCGACCCCTGGCAGCTGCTCGCCGTGCCCGGGGTCCGCCCCGAACAGGCCGACGGCTTCGCCCGGGCGCTGCTCGGCGCGGAGTGCGGCCCGGACGACCCGCGCCGGGCGGCCGCGCTGGTCGCCTGGACCCTGGAGCGCGCGTCGGTCCAGGGCCACACCGCGCTGCCGATCGCGGCGGTGAAGGCGGCCCTGGCCGAGCGTGCGGTGCCGGACCCGGACGAGGCCGTGCGGCACGCGATCAGCGAGGGCGTGGTGCTGGTCTTCGAGGACGGGGTGGCCGCGCTGGACGGTGAGACGGCCGACGCCGAAGAGGACGAGGCGGAGGACGAGGCGGAGGAGACCGCCCCCGTCGAGGTGCTGCTCGGCCTCGACCGGTACGCACTGGCGGAGGAGAGCCTCGCCGACGGCCTGGCCCGGCTCGCCAACGCCCCCGTGAAGGACGACGGTGCGGACTGGTCGGGCGCCGCGGCGGCCGCCCCGACGCCGTCGGCCGCCGAGCTGATCAGGGCGGTGGCGGGCAACGGCCTGGTCACCCACTCCGGCGGCGAGGCCGCCCGTGCCGAGTCCGCGGCCGTGGTCGCCGCCGCACACGGCCTCGGCCTGCGGGCGGCCGCCGCCGCGCACACCCGGGACGGGCGGCGCCGGCTCGCCGGGGCGGTGGGGGCCGAGCGCGCGTTCACCCTGGCCGCGCTGCTCTCCGGGGCCGAGGGGCCGGGCCGGGACGAGGACGGGGCGCTCGCGCTGGACGTGCTGGTCGTGCAGGACGCCCCGCAGCTCGACGTGGAGGGCGCGGCGATGCTCGTCGAGTCCCTGCCGGACGGCTGCCGTCTGGTGCTCGGCGGGGACCCGGAGGTGCTGGGTTCGGCGGGCGCGGGCCGGGTGTTCGCCGATGTGCTGGCGGCCCGGGCGGTCCCGCACGTGGCGTCGCGCACCCCGGACCCCGGCCCGATCGGCGAGCTGGTCTCGGGGATCGGCGCCGGTGAGCTCGGCCAGGTCGAGGCGCCGGGCAAGGAGGTCGTGATCGTCCCGGTGCGGGACGCGGGCGAGGCGGTGCACCGCTGCGTCCAGCTGGTCGCGGACTCGGTGCCGCGCGCGATCGGCGTGCCGACCGAGCAGACCCAGGTGATCACGGTCGGCCACGGCGGCTCGGCGGGTACGCGGGCGCTCAACGCGGCCCTGAAGGAGCGGCTCAACCCGGGCCCCGGCCGGTTCGCGGGCTTCGACCCGGGCGACCGCGTGGCGTACGCGGAGGCGCCCGGACGCACCTCGGTGGGCGTGGTCGGCTCGGCGGGCCCGGACGGGCTGCACCTCGACTGCGGCGGTGAGCCGCTCGTCGTCCCGAAGGAGCGGGTCGAGTCGGCGCTGCGGCACGGCTGGGCCCTCACCGCCCACCAGGCGGCCGGGACGCGCTGGCCGGCGGTCGTGGCGGTGCTGCCCGGGGACGCGGCGCAGGGCCTCAGCCGGGCGTGGGTCTACACGGCGTTCGGCCGCGCCGAGCGCCATCTGTCCGTGGTGCACGGCGTGGACCAGGCACTCCCGCGCGCGGTGGCCGAGGTGCCCGCCCCCGCGCGTACGACCCGGCTCACGCCCCTTCTGACGGCCCTGCTGCGGACGCCCGAGGCGGAGTAGCCCCGGCCCCCCGCCGCCGATACGCGACAGCCTCCGTGCCCGTACGGGACACGGAGGCTGTCGGCAAGGCGTCAGAACGCCCGAGAGTCAGAACGCCGGAGGTGTCACGAAGCCCCCGGCAGGTCGTCCTCGTCCTCCAGCTCCTCCTCGTCGAACACCGCGCTGACGTCGAACCGGCACACCACCCGCTGCGGATCCGCGTGGTCGAACGGCGTGCTCAGCCACTCCCCCGGCTCCGGCGGCTCGTCCGCCGCCGACACCCACAGCGTGGAGTCGCCCTCCTCCAGGCCGAACTCCTTGTGCCGGGAGGCGATCTCGTCCGGTTCGTACTCCCCGAAGAGCACCCCGAGCGCCGCGTGCACGCTCGCGCCGACCACGGCGGCCGCCCGGTCCTCCTCGGCCGAGTCGCTCGCCTCCGGGTCCAGGTCCGCGATCCGCTGGGCCTGGGCGAGCAGCCGCTGGGGTTCCACCACCGCGTAGTCGCGGCGGATGAGCACGCTCAGCGCGTTCGGCTCCTCCGGGCCCGTATAGGGCGGCAGGGAGTCGTCGGCGCCCGGGATCTCGAAGGGGGTGACCTCGTCGTACCGGTCGTAGAGCCGCTCGTCGTACGCCTCGGCAGCGGCCGCCAGGGCGTTGAACGCGTCGTACACGGCCGGATCGTCGTCCCCGGTGCGGCGTTCCACCGCCTCCAGGTGGCGGTCCAGCGCGGCTTTGACCGCGTCGGCGGCGGCACGTACCTCGGCAGCGGAGGGCTGCGCAGCATCAGACATAGTGCAGACGCTATCCGTACCAGGGCTCTGCCCGCACAATAGATGCGATGCCGGAATACGAATTTGTCGACGTGTATGTGCCTCGCGGGGTCTCCCGCAAGGACGCCACACGCCTGCTGACCGACCACGCCGAGTACGGACACTGGGAGTTGGAGCGACTGAGCCTGCTGCGTGACGGCAGCCGCAGGGTGCGGCTGCGCAGGCGGATCATCCGCCAGCTGCGCGCCACGTGGTGACGGACATCGTGTGAGGAAAACGGATCGGGCCCCGCGGTCGCGAGGCCCGATCCGTTCTGTCTGATTCCTGCCGCTCTGGTGCCGCGGCTCCGCTTACGCGCCGGAGCGGGCGCGGCGGTAGAGCGTGGCACCGGCGAGCAGCAGACCCGCGCCGGCCGGGAGGGCGATGCCCACCGCGTCCGACCCGGTGTGCGCCAGCGCGCCTGCGGCCTGCGGGGCCGTCACGGCCTGCGCGCCCGGGCCGTGCGGAGCGGCCGGGGCCCCCGGGGTGTGCGGGTGCTGGCCGGGCTTGGTCCGGTGGATCGGCTTGACCGCGTCCCCGGGCTTGCCCGGGTGGTGCGGCGTGCCGGGGTGGTGAGTGCCCGGGTGCTCGCCCTCGCACGGCTCACCGGGCTTGCCGGGGTGGCCCGGCTTTCCCGGGTGGCCGGGCTTGCCGGGGTGGTGCGGGGTGCCGGCGTGGTGACCGTCGCCGGACACATTGGCGCAGTCGTTGCCGAAGACCGGGTTGAGCGCCCCGATCACGGTGACGCCGTTGCCGCAGGCGTTGACCGGCACGTCGACGGGCGCCTGGACGCTGTTGCCGGAGCCCACACCGGGCGAGTCGCTCGCGTGGCCGTGGGCCTTGGCACCGCCGCCGCCGTGGTGCGAACCGCCCTTGTTGACACAGGTGTTGCCCATCGCCGGATTGAGCAGCCCGATGATGTTGACGGTGTTGCCGCACGCGTTGACCGGCACGTGGACCGGTGCCTGGACCGCGTTGCCGGACAGGACGCCCGGGGAGTTGGTCGCGGAGCCGTTCGCGTTCGAGTCGGCGTGCGCGTAGCCGCTGCCCATGGCGATGACGCCGGTGGCGGCGGCCATGGTGATCAGGCCTTTTCTGGTGACCTGTCGCATAGGTTGTTCCCTGCCTTCTACCTTCCGGATGCTCCCGGACACCGTTGCGCCCGGGAGTGGGTGCCTGGCGGCCCCGGAGTGCATGGCGCGCACTCCGGGGCCGCCCGACTCAGACCCTCACGGGTTCAGGCTCGACGTCACTTGTTGACGCAGGTGTTGCCGAACGCGGGGTTCAGCAGCCCGATCACCGAGATCGTGTTACCGCAGACGTTCACCGGCACATGGACGGGCACCTGAACGACGTTGCCGGAAGCGACACCCGGGGAGTGCACAGCGGCACCCTGGGCACCCGCGTCGGCGACGGCCAGGCCCGCGCCCGCGAGAACCAGACCACCAGTGACAGCCGCAGCAGCGACGACCTTCTTGATCATTACTTCCTCCTTGTTGGCAAAGGTGCGATCCCAGCCGCGGACCGCACACCCTGTAACGACGGGGAAGTTATGGGGCTACGAGCTTATGAACGCATTCACTCTTCTCAGTCAACTGCGCACGCCTGGACGATTGTTGGCTTGTCGTTTCGGCAAAGCGGCCGTCGCACGGTCCACGGGTGCCGTGCGTGCCGGCACCCGTGGACCTTCCCAGGTCAGGAGGCGTCGATGAACCGGTCGAGGACCCGTACGCCGAACTTCAGACCGTCCACCGGCACCCGCTCGTCCACGCCGTGGAACATCCCGGCGAAGTCCAGCTCCGGCGGCAGCTTCAGCGGCGCGAAGCCGAAGCAGCGGATCCCGAGGTCCGCGAAGGACTTGGCGTCGGTGCCGGCCGAGAGCATGTACGGCACGGCCCGCGCGATCGGGTCCTCGGCCACCAGGGCCGTCTGCATGGCGTCGACGAGCGCCCCGTCGAAGGTGGTCTCCAGCGCCTTGTCGGCGTGCACGTCCTCGCGCCGCACCCGGGGTCCCAGGATCCGGTCGAGATCGGCGAGGAACTCCTCCTCGTACCCCGGCAGGAAGCGGCCGTCGACGTGCGCGGTCGCCTGCCCCGGAATCACGTTGACCTTGTAGCCGGCGCCCAGCCGGGTCGGGTTGGCGGTGTTCTGGAGCGAGGCGCCGATGAGCTTGGCGATGCCGCCGAGCTTGGCCAGGGTCTCGTCCATGTTCTCCGGGTCGAGCTCGGTGCCCAGCGCGTCCCCGAGCTCGTCGAGGAAGTGCCGCAGCGTCTTGGTGACGCGGACCGGGAACCTGTGCCGCCCGAGCCGGCCGACCGCCTCGGAGAGCTCGGTGATGGCGTTGTCCTTGTGGATCATCGAACCGTGCCCGGCGCTGCCGTCCACGGTCAGCTTCATCCAGTGCATGCCCTTCTGGGCGGTCTCCACGAGGTAGAGCCGCAGGTTCTCGTTGACGGTGAACGAGAAGCCGCCGACCTCGCTGATCGCCTCCGTCACGCCCTCGAACAGGTCGGGGTGCTTGTCGACGAGGTAGCGGGCCCCGTACGTGCCGCCCGCCTCCTCGTCGGCGAGGAAGGCGAGCACGATGTCGCGCGGGGGCTTGCGGCCGCTGCGCAGCCGGTCCCGGACGACCGCGAGGGTCATCGCGTCCATGTCCTTCATGTCGACCGCGCCGCGCCCCCAGACGCAGCCGTCCGCGATCTCGCCCGAGAACGGGTGGTGCGTCCAGTCGTCGGCGTTGGCCGGGACGACGTCGGTGTGGCCGTGGATGAGCAGCGCGGGCCTCGACGGGTCCTCGCCCTGGATCCGGGCCACGGTGGAGGCCCGTCCGGTGTGCGACTCGAAGATCTTCGGTTCGAGCCCCACCTCCGCGAGCTTCTCGGCCACGTACTCGGCCGCCGCCCGCTCGCCGGGACCGGAGTGGTCCCCGTAGTTGCTGGTGTCCATCCTGATCAGATCGCGACAGAGGTCGACGACCTCGTCCTCGCCGGTCACGCCCCGCGCCGCCTTCGACTCGCTCACGCTGCTTCCTCCCGTTGCCGCTGCCGCTTCCAGAGTCCACCTCATCCTCCCCCCGCGCCCCCGCCCGCCCAAGGGCGGCTTCCCGTCGACATACGGCGTTCACGCAGGCCACGGGGGTGATCGAGCACCCCCAGATGTTTGCTATTGTTTTCCACGTCGGAACGGGCACGGCCCGCGAGACAGACACCTTGTCCGGGTGGCGGAATGGCAGACGCGCTAGCTTGAGGTGCTAGTGCCCTTTATCGGGCGTGGGGGTTCAAGTCCCCCCTCGGACACCACTTGAAAACCCCAGCTGAGCTGGGGTTTTCTTGTTTTGTGAGACGTAGAGCCAAGATCCCGGCCGCCCCGCTCCCCCAGCGCGGCGGCATCGACCCGGTGCGGGTGCGGCTGCCCGTGGACCCGGACGGGGCCTGGGGGACGGTCCGGGAGCATCTGGTCGAGCGGTTCCGGGGCGCGATCGGTGCCGCGCGGGTGGAGGAGATGATCCGCGGTGGGCGGTTCCTGACCGCCGACGGGCCCGTGGACGACGAGCTGGCGTACCGGCCGGGGATGTACGTCTGGTTCCACCGGGACTTCGCTCCCGAGGTGCCCGTGCCGTTCGGGATCGGGATCGTCCACCGCGACGAGCGGATCGTGATCGCGGACAAGCCGCACTTCCTGGCCACCACGCCCCGGGGCCGGCACATCACCGAGACCGCCGTCGCCAGGCTGCGGCGCGAGCTCGGTCTGCCCGCGCTCCAGCCCGCGCACCGCCTCGACCGGCTGACCGCCGGTCTCGCCCTGTTCGTCGTGCGCCCCGAGGACCGGGGCGCGTACCAGAGCCTGTTCGCCGAGCGGCGGGTGCGCAAGGAGTACGAGGCGATCGCCCCGTACGACGCGGGCGTGGCGCTGCCGGTGACCGTGCGCAGCCGGATCGTCAAGGAGCGCGGGGTGATCGCCGCGCGCGAGGAGGCGGGCGAGCCGAACGCCGAGAGCCGGATCGAGCTGATCGGACACCGGGGCCGGCTCGGCCGCTACCGGTTGCTTCCGGCGACCGGGCGCACCCATCAGCTGCGGGTCCATATGAACGGCCTCGGGCTGCCGATCCTCAACGACCCGGTCTATCCGGTACTGGCCGAGGAGCCCGGCCCGGACGACTTCACCAGTCCCCTGCAACTGCTGGCGAAGGTACTGGAGTTCTCGGATCCGGTGGACGGGCGGGAGCGGAGGTTCGAGAGCGGGCTGCGGCTCGCCGCGTGGCGTCCGGACGACGATGACCGTAATACATCGGATCAATAGAGGCCGCGCGAAGGGAAATTGGGGGTTAAGGGGTACCTCAACCCCTGAGACATCTGATAAATGTGCTCGTATGCGCGTCACAAAGCTCGGTGCTAGCGGCTGTGCCGTCAGTACGCTCTCCCTCGGCGCGGCCGGGCTCGGCAACCTCCTCGGCGAGGTGTCCGACGCCGACGCACGGGCTGCGGTCGACGCCGCCTGGGACGTCGGCGTCCGCTACTTCGACACCGCCCCGCACTACGGCCTCGGCCTCTCCGAGCGCCGCGTCGGCGCGGCGCTGCGGGACCGCCCCCGGGACGCGTACACCGTGTCCACCAAGGTCGGCCGCGTCCTGGAGCCGCTGGCCGAACCGGCCGGTGACGATCTCGCCGAGGGGTTCGCCGTACCCGCCACCCATCGCCGCCGCTGGGACTTCAGCGCGGACGGGGTGCGGCGGAGCATCGAGGACAGCCTCGGGCGCCTCGGCCTGGACCGGATCGACGTCGTCTTCCTGCACGACCCCGACGACCACGCCGAACAGGCCCTGGACGAGGCCTATCCGGCCCTTGAACGGCTGCGTGCGGAAGGTGTCGTACGGGCCATAGGGGCCGGGATGAACCAGGCCGGGCTGCTGGCCCGGTTCGTACGGGAGACGGATGTGGACGCGGTGCTGTGCGCCGGGCGGTACTCGCTGCTCGACCAGCGGGCGGGCGTCGAGCTGCTGCCCGAGGCGGCCGCACGCGGCAAGAGCGTGGTCGTCGGCGGGATCTTCAACTCGGGGCTGCTCGCCGATCCCCGGCCGGGCGCCCCCTACGACTACACGGCCGCGCCCCCGGCCCTCCTGGAGCGGGCGCTGCGGATCAAGGCGGTCTGCGAGTCGCACGGCGTCCCGCTGCGGGCCGCGGCCCTCGCCTTCCCGCTGCGGCACCCGGCGGTGGCGAGCGTGCTGGTGGGGGCGCGCTCGGCGGCCGAGGTCCGGGACACGGCCGAACAGTTCGGGCGGCCGGTGCCGCAGGCGCTGTGGGAGGAGCTGGGCGTATGAGGGTCGCACTGCACACCAGGGTCCGGGGTGACCGGATCGAGGAGTACGAGGCCGCGCACCGGGAGGTCCCGGCGGAGCTGACGGCGGCGATCCGGGCCGCCGGGGTCACCGAGTGGACGATCTGGCGCAGCGGCACCGAGCTGTTCCATCTGATCGAGTGCGCCGACTACGGGCGGCTGCTCGCCGAGTTGGAACGGCTGCCGGTCAATATCGCCTGGCAGGCGAGGATGGCCGAGCTGCTCGACGTCGTCCACGACTACTCCGGCGCGGGCGCGGACGCCGGGCTGCCGGTGGTGTGGGAGCTGTGACGCCCCACCGGGGGACGGGCGCGCGGGTCGTCGACGCGCACCACCATGTGTGGGACCTTTCCGTGCGCGACCAGGAGTGGCTCGCCGAGCCCGAACTCGCCCCGCTGCGGCGCACCTTCACCCTCGACGAGCTGCGGGTGGAGGCCGACGCCGCCGGGGTGGCGGCCACCGTCCTTGTGCAGACCGTGACCGTGGCCGAGGAGACCCCGGAGTTCCTGGCGCTCGCCGAGGACGACCCTCTCGTACGCGGCGTCGTCGGCTGGACCGATCTCACCGCGCCCGGGGTGGCCGACGAACTGGCCCGGCTGAGGGAACTGCCGGGCGGGGAGCGGCTGGTGGGGATCCGCCATCAGGTGCAGGGCGAGCGCGACCCCGAGTGGCTGCTGCGGCCGGACGTGGCCCGGGGGCTTGCGGCCGTCGCGGACGCGGGGCTGGCGTACGACCTGGTGGTCCTCCCCCACCAGCTGACCGCCTGCGTACGGGCCGCCGGACTCCACCCCGGACTCGTCTTCGTCCTCGACCACCTGGGCAAGCCGCCGATCGGCGCGCGCGACACCGGGCCCTGGGGATCGGCGGTCCGCGCGCTCGCCGCCCTCCCGAACACCGTCTGCAAGCTGTCGGGCCTGGTCACCGAGGCGGGCCCGGACTGGAGCGCGGCCGGTCTGCGGCCGTACGCGGACACGGTCCTGGAGGCGTTCGGACCGGCACGGCTGATGTTCGGCTCGGACTGGCCTGTGTGCCTGCTCGCCGCCTCGTACGGCGAAGTCCTGGACGTAGCACGGCTGCTGACCGAGGACCTGGGCCCGCACGAACGGGCCCAGGTCCTCGGCGGCACGGCGGACCGCGTCTACGGGCTCAGTGGCCGCGCCTGACCCACTCGTCCAGGTGGGGTGCCTCGTCGCCGATCGTGGTGGAGTCGCCGTGGCCCGTCCGTACCACTGTCTCGGGCGGCAGGGTGAGCAGCCGCTCGCGGATCGAGTCGACAATCGTCGGGAAGTGCGAGAAGGACCGGCCGGTCGCGCCCGGGCCCCCGGCGAACAGGGTGTCGCCGGTGAACACCGTGCCCAGCTCGGGGGCGTACAGGCACACCGCGCCCGGGGCGTGGCCCGGGGTGTGCAGCACGGTCAGCGTCGTGCCCGCGACCGTCACGGCCTCCCCGTCGGCCAGCTCGCCGTCGGGGGCGCGGTCCGGGTGGGTGAGCTTCCACAGCGGCAGGTCGCCGGGGTGAAGGAGCACCGGCGCCCCGGTGGCCTCCGCGAGTTCCGGGGCGGCGTCGATGTGGTCGTTGTGGGCGTGGGTGCAGACGATCGCGCGCAGGGTGCGGCCGCCCAGCGCGGCCTGGATCGCCGACGCGTCGTGGGCGGCGTCGATGACCACCGCCTCCTCGTCGTCGCCGACGATCCAGACGTTGTTGTCGACGTCCCACGTGCCGCCGTCCAGCGCGAACGTGCCCGAGGTGACCAGGTGCTCGATGCGGGCGGCCATCAGAACGCCACCACCGAGCGCAGCACATCGCCCTCGTGCATGCGCTCGAAGGCCGTCTCGACCTCGTCGAGCGCGATGGTCTCGGTGACGAAGGCGGCGAGGTCGATCCGGCCCTGCTGGTGCAGGTCGATCAGCATCGGGAAGTCCCGCGAGGGCAGGCAGTCGCCGTACCAGGACGACTTGAGCGCGCCGCCGCGTCCGAAGACGTCGATCAGCGGCAGCTCCAGCTTCATGTCCGGGGTGGGCACGCCGACCAGGACCACGGTTCCGGCCAGGTCGCGGGCGTAGAACGCCTGCTTGTAGGTCTCGGGGCGGCCGACCGCCTCGATGACCACATCGGCGCCGAAGCCCCCGGTCAGGGCGCGGACGGCCTCGACGGCGTCCTCGGTGCGCGAGTTGACGGTGTGGGTGGCGCCCATGGTCTTCGCGGTGGCCAGCTTGCGGTCGTCGATGTCCACGGCGACGATCTTCGCCGCGCCCGCGAGCCGGGCGCCCACGATCGCCGCGTCCCCGACCCCGCCGCAGCCGATGACGGCCACCGTGTCGCCGCGGCCGACGTTGCCGGTGTTGAGGGCGGCGCCGATGCCCGCCATGACACCGCAGCCGAGCAGCCCCGCGACGGCCGGGGAGACCGACGGGTCGACCTTGGTGCACTGCCCGGCGGCGACCAGCGTCTTCTCGGCGAAGGCGCCGATGCCGAGCGCGGGCGACAGCTCGGTGCCGTCCAGCAGGGTCATCTTCTGCTTGGCGTTGTGGGTGTTGAAGCAGTACTGGGGGCGGCCGCGCAGACAGGAGCGGCACTGGCCGCACACCGCGCGCCAGTTGAGGATCACGAAGTCGCCGGGCGCCACGTCGGTCACCCCGGCGCCGACCGACTCGACCACACCGGCGGCCTCGTGGCCGAGCAGGAAGGGGAAGTCGTCGTTGATCCCGCCCTGCTTGTAGTGCAGATCGGTGTGGCAGACCCCGCACGCCTGGACCTTCACCACGGCCTCGCCGGGCCCCGGGTCCGGCACCACGATCGTCTCCACCCGTACGGGCTCGTCCTTCCCCGGCGCGATGACCCCTCGGACCTGCTGCGGCATGCGTGAACTTCCTTTCTGGCACCGCCGGTACGCGCGGACGCGCAGGGGCGGAGACGTGTACGGGCCGGACCTCCGCACGTTACCGGGTGCATGGCGAAGGGCGGCACCCCGCGCCGGGATGCCGCCCTTCTCGTACGTACGCGGTGCGTCCGCTACTTGGCCGCGATCTCCGCGACCCGCCTGCGGACCAGGTACCAGCCGCCGACCAGCATGCCCAGGATCACGGGCAGGCAGTAGACGGTGGTGCGGCCCACGCCGCCGCCGTACCACATCAGGTACAGCACGGTGGCGAGGAAGACCAGCGTGACGATCTGGGTGTACGGGGCCCAGGGCAGCCGGTAGGAGGGGCGGGTGAGCAGGCCCTCCTGGGCGCGGCGCCAGAACAGCAGCGAGCAGATCATGATCATCGCCCAGGTGCCGAGAATGCCGATCGAGGCGAAGTTCAGCACGATCTCGAAGGCGTCGTCGGGCATCAGCTTGTTCAGGGCGACACCGGCGGCACCGAAGGCGGCGGTCAGCAGGACACCGCCGTAGGGCACCTGGCCCTTGTTCATCCGGGCCGTGAACTTGGGCGCGGAGCCCGCCACGGCCATCGAGCGCAGGATGCGGCCGGTGGAGTACAGGCCCGAGTTGAGGCTGGAGAGCGCGGCGGTCAGGACCACCAGGTTCATCACACCGGCCGCGCCCGGCACGCCGAGCTTGTCCAGGACGGTGACGAAGGGGCTCTGCTCGCCGGAGTACTCGGTGTACGGCAGGAGCAGCGCCAGCAGGACGACCGAGCCGACGTAGAAGATGCCGACGCGCCACATGATCGAGTTGATCGCCTTGGGCAGGATCTTCTGCGGGTTCTCGGTCTCGCCCGCCGCGACACCGCAGAGCTCGACCGAGGCGTACGCGAAGACGACGCCCTGGACGACCAGGAGCATCGGCAGCATGCCCATCGGGAAGATGCCGCCGTGGTCGGTGATGTTGGCCAGGCCCGGGGTGTTGCCGTCGACGCCGTGCTGGGTGGCGACCAGGTAGATGCCCACCAGCATGAAGGCCACCAGGGCCGCGACCTTGACGATCGCGAACCAGAACTCCATCTCGCCGAAGTACTTCACCGAGATCAGGTTGGCGGTGAGGACCACGGCCAGGGCGATCAGGGCGAGGACCCACTGCGGGATGTCGCTGAACATGGCCCAGAAGTGGGCGTAGGTCGCGGCGGCCGTGATGTCGGCCACGGCGGTGGTCGACCAGTTCAGGAAGTACAGCCAGCCCGCCGTGTAGGCGCCCTTCTCGCCCATGAACTCACGGGCGTAGGAGACGAAGGCGCCGGAGGAGGGCCGGTAGAGCACGAGCTCGCCGAGGGCCCGGACGACGAAGAACGCGAAGACGCCGCAGACCGCGTAGGCGATCGCGAGCGAGGGGCCGGCGCCCGCCATCCGGCCACCGGCGCCGAGGAACAGGCCGGTGCCTATCGCGCCGCCGATGGCGATCATGTTGATATGGCGGGACTTGAGGTCCTTGCTGTAACCGGCGTCACCGGCATCGATGTGGGGGGTGCCCTGCGCCGGCGCGGACGCCGACGTCTCGGCCGCAGGCATGGTGCGGTCACTCATGTAGCTGTATCGCCTTCGTGAGGGGTCATGCGGTCGTGCGATACCGGGCTGTGCCGGTGCCGTCCCGGCTATGGCCGGTGATGCGGGTGAGTACTGGGGTCACCGCGGCGTGGCTGATTCGGGACATGGTCGCGGCTCGACGGGGCATTTGGCAGTGGCCAATGTCACGTACGGGCAGATCTGTGATGAATCTGAGGTAAATCTGAGCTTTAGGGGGCGAGTACGTCCAATTCCTTGAGGGCCCCGACGGCGATCTCTCGCGTGAGTCTCTCGGCCCGCTCCGCGTCCCGCTCCCGGACCGCCTCGGCCACCTGGACATGCAGGGTGACGGCTGCCGGATCGGGGTCCTCGAACATCACCTGGTGGTGGGTTCTGCCGGTCAGGACCTCGGCGACCACGTCGCCGAGCCGGGCGAACATCTCGTTGCCGGAGGCGTTCAGGACGATCCGGTGGAAGGCGACGTCGTGGACGAGGTAGCCCTCCAGCCGGCGCCCGCGCGAGGTGGCGACCATGCCGAGCGCCTGCTCGGTGAGGGCGGCGCACTGCTCGGGGGTGGCGTGGTGGGCGGCGAGCCCGGCGGCGACCGGCTCCACGGCCGAGCGCAGCACGGTCAGTGAGCGCAGCTGGCGTGGCCGGTCGGATCCGGCCAGGCGCCAGCGGATGACCTGGGGGTCGTACACGTTCCACTGCTCGGTGGCCCGGACGGTCACCCCGACCCGGCGCCGGGACTCGACCAGCTGCATGGACTCCAGGACCCGGATCGCCTCGCGGATCACGGTGCGCGAGACGTCGAAGCGCTGGGCGAGCTCGTCGCCGCGCAGCACGCTGCCGGGCGGGTATTCGCCTGCGGTGATCGCGCGGCCGAGGGTGTCGAGCACCTGCGCGTGCAGTCCCCGGGCCTGTGTGGTCATGGCCGTAAGGGTACGGGGAGGCGGGGCCGGGGCAGGACGGGCGCGCGAGGGCCGCCGTCGAACAAGTATTACTTATTAATCACGAGCTCTTGAATACGTCGCACCTTTGGGTTTCAGTAGCGCGACGGGCGGATGGCCGGAAACGGCCCCGGCCCGGAACACATCGATGTCGACGAAGACAGCGAGGCACCGCTATGAGCACCCCCCACGTCGTCGTGGTGATGGGCGTGGCCGGCACCGGCAAGACCACGATCGGCCCCCTGGTCGCCGCCGCGCTCGGCGTTCCGTACGCCGAGGGCGACGACTTCCACCCGGCGGCCAACGTCGCCAAGATGTCGGCCGGCGTCCCGCTGGACGACGGCGACCGATGGCCCTGGCTCGACGCGATCGGGCAGTGGGCGCACCGCCGGGCCGGCCTCGGCGGGGTGGTGAGCAGCTCCGCGCTCAAGCGGGCCTACCGCGACCGGCTGCGGGCGGCCGCCCCCGGCCTCGTCTTCCTGCACCTCACCGGCGACCGGGAGCTCATCGAGCGGCGGATGAGCGAGCGCAAGGGGCACTTCATGCCCACCGCACTGCTCGACTCGCAGTTCGCCACGCTCCAGCCGCTCGGGGCGGACGAGGCCGGGGTGGCCGTCGACATCGCCGGGACCCCCGAGGAAATCACCGACCGGGCCGTCGCCGCACTGCGCCGGCTCGCCGACTGACCCGCCGGCCAACTCACCAGCCAAGGACCACACCGTGACCAGTCTCAGCGTCGAGATCCTGGCAGCGGGCGCGGCCGAGCCGATCACCTCGGCAGGCAACGCCCGGCTGGGGATCGCCGTACTCGCCGGCATCGCCGTCATCGTCCTGCTCATCACCAAGTTCAAGCTGCACGCGTTCCTCGCCCTGACCATCGGCTCGCTGGCGCTCGGCGCCTTCGCGGGGGCGCCGCTGGACAAGGCGATCACCAGCTTCACCACCGGCCTGGGCAACACCGTCGCCGGTGTCGGGGTGCTCATCGCTCTCGGCGCGATCCTCGGCAAACTGCTCGCCGACTCGGGCGGCGCGGACCAGATCGTCGACACGATCCTGGCGAAGGCCGGGAAGTCCGGCGGGCGCGCGATGCCGTGGGCGACCAGCGCTCCCCCGGCCCTCCAGTTCCTCCAGCCACAGCCCGTGCTCGCGCCGGGCCCACGGACGCCCCACTGACCCGGTGCGCATGCCACGGCGTGCCTCCGGGTCGAGGAGCGCCATGGTCACATGGCCGGTGAGTACGATCCCGACGGCCAGCGCCAGCCAGTCGTGGACGAACGTCGAGCCGACCCGCACCGCCAGCGGCGCCAGACGCGTGAACCACATGAGCAGACCGGTGCCGAGCAGGACGAGCGCGGCCCCGGTGATCCACCCGGCGTAGACCTTCTGCCCCGCGTTGAACTTGCCCGCCGTACGCGGATGTTCGTCCCGGGTGAGCGCCGAGCGCAGCCAGCGCCGGTCGTGCGGCCCGAACCGGTTGAGGCGGCGCAGATCGGCGCGGAAGGCGCGGGAGACGAGCCCCGCCAGGACCGGTACGGGCAGCAGCACGCCCGAGATCTCGTGCACCCGCACCACCAGCTCCCGGCGCCCCACGGCCTCGGCGAGCTGCGGCAGATAGAGCACGGCGGCCGACAGCACGCACACGCCGAACACCAGGGCGTTGGTCCGGTGCACCCAGCGCTCGGCCCGGGTGAACCGCCGTACGCGCGCGGCGGGTTCAGCTCGTGGGGTGGTCGTCGCGCCCGTTGGACCGGCCGACCCAGGCATCCGTGTCATAGCCCCGCTCCTCCCAGAATCCCCGCCGCACCTTGCCCGTCACGGTGATCCCGGAGAGCCATTTCGCCGACTTGTAGAAGTACATGGGCGCCACATAGAGGCGGACCGGGCCGCCGTGGGCGTGCGACACGGGCTTGTCCCGCATGCTCAGGGCGACCAGCACGTCGTCGCGGCGGGCCTGTTCGAGCGTGAGGCTCTCGGTGTACGTGCCGTCGAAGCAGGTGAAGCGGACCGCCCCGGCTCCTGGGCGCACCCCCGCGGCGTCGAGGAGCCGGGACAGCCTCACCCCCGCGAACGGGGTGCCGGGCACCCGCCACCCCGTCACGCACTGCACGTCCCGGACCAGCCGGGTCTGCGGCAGCGCCCGCAGTGCGTCAAGGGTGTAGGTGGCCGGGCGTTCGACCAGGCCGTCGACGGTGAGCCGGTAGTCGGCGGCGCCCTTGTGCGGTACGGAGGCGGCGACCGAGTAGTAACGGAAGCCGCCGCCGTGGGGCAGCAGGCCGGTCAGGCCGGTGGGGTCCTTCCCGGCGGCGGCGCCGAGGACCGACTCCAGGCCGCGCTGGAGGACCGGGGCGGCGGCGACCCCGGCGACGCCGAGGCCGAGCATGCCGAGCACGATGCGGCGGCCGACGGGGGCGCTCTCGGCGGTGGACGGTTCGGGTGGTTCGGGTGGTTCGGGTTTCACCCTCCGATTCGAGCACCGGCGGCCCCCGGACACCAGGGGCCGCGGCACACCGTCATCGTTTGGTCAGAGTTCGCTCGGGCCCGAGCGCGGCCTACGCCTGGGCGCGTCCCGCCGCCCTCTCCAGCTTCTCCAGCTGGAAGGCCTCGTTGCCCTGGCCGATCCGGGCGTGCGCCTCGGGCCGCACCGCCCGTACGAAGAGGCCGTACGCCACACCCGCCGCCAGCGCGAGCGCGATGACCGAGGGCAGGATCCAGCTGAGCGAGGAGTCCGGTCCCGCGCCGACGAGGACGTCGAAGTCCTTGACCGTGTAGACCGCGATGACGACGAGCGCGACCCCGGCGACGCCGGAGGCGAGCAGCCGCCACAGCTGGGCCGCGGCCGCTCCCCGGCGGACGAAGAAGGCGATGACCGCGAAGCAGGCGGCGGCCATCAGCACGATCACGCCGAGCGCGCCCACGTTGCCCATCCAGGTGAACAGGTGCAGGACGGCGGCGGTCGGGTCGCCGGTGGGTTTGTCGTCGGTGGCGGCGAAGGCGACGACGACCACGAGCGAGATCGCGGTCTGGAGCAGCGAGCCGGTGCCCGGGGCGCCGCTCGTCTGGTTGGTACGGCCGAACGCGGCGGGCAGCAGGCCCTCGCGGCCCATGGCGAAGACGTACCGGGAGACGACGTTGTGGAAGCTGAGCAGCGCGGCGAACATGCCGGTGACGAAGAGGACGTGCAGGACGTCGGTGAAGGTGGTGCCGAGCCGGTCCTCGGTGAGCCCGAACAGCAGGCCGGGACCGTTCTTGCGGGAGGCGTCGATGATGCCGGAGGGCCCGGTGGCCACCGTGAGCGCCCAGGAGCTGAGCGCGAAGAACACGGCGGTGAAGCCGACGGCCAGGAACATCACGCGCGAGACGACCAGATGCGGGCGGCTGGTCTCCTCCGCGTACACCGGCGCCTGCTCGAAGCCGGTGAACGCGGCGATGCAGAAGCACAGGGCGGTGCCGATGCCCGCGCCGGAGAGGGTGGACGGGTTGAAGGCGTGCAGCGACAGGCCTTCCTTGGCGGGGTCGGCGACGGCGGCGAAGTCGAAGACGACGACCAGGGCGACCTCGATGACCAGCAGCACACCGAGGACCTTGGCGTTGAGGTCGATCTTCAGCCAGGCGAGCACGCCGACCAGCGCTACGGCGGCCAGCGCCGGGATCCACCAGGCGAGTTCAGTGTCCAGGTAGGTGGCGAAGAGGCTGGAGACCTCGAAGCCGAACATGCCGTAGATACCGACCTGGAGGGTGCTGTACGCGACGAGCGCCACGAAGGCGGCGCCCGCGCCGGCGGTGGGGCCGAGGCCCCTGGCTATGTACGCGTAGAACGCGCCGGCGTTGTGGACGTGGCGGCTCATCTCGGCGTACCCGAAGCTGAACAGGACCAGGACGGCGCCGAGGATGAGGAAGAGCAGGGGCTGGCCGACGATGCCCATCACGCCGTACGTGGTGGGCATGACACCGGCGACCACCATCAGCGGGGCGCTCGCGGCGAGCACCGAGAGCAGCAGGCCCGAAGTGCCGAGCCGGTCGGCTCGCAGGGCTCTCTCCTGCCCCTTGTACGTACGGATCTCATCGGTGTCGCTCGACATGGCGGGGGTGCCCTTTCGGTGGGACGCGGGGGGTGGTGCCGAGGGGGTACTGGGAGATGCTGGGCGTGGCTAGACGGTGCCGAGTGCGGCGCTGCGGGCGGCCTGGAAGGCGCGGTACGGGTCCCGGTCCGGGTACGACCAGGGGGCGGGGGTGAAGTGCCGGCCGATGCGGTGGAAGAGGGCCGCGGCCTCGGCGGGGCGGCCCTCGCAGTGCTTGGCGTGGGCGAGGAAGTTGAGGTCGACGCCGGCCCGGGGGTGGTCCTCGCGCTCCCACTCCAGCCACCAGTCGAACGCGGACTTGATCACCTGGCGGGCGCGGCGGCCGGTCCAGTGCTCCGAGTCGACGGGGTCGCCCGGCGCGGCGCCCCCGGCCGCGAGCACCCGGTACCGCTCGGCGTGGGCGACCAGCGGGAGCAGGGCGAGCGGGGAGTCGGCGGGGGCGCGGGCGACGGAGGCGGCGGCGAAGGCGTACACCTCGTGCATCGGGTCGGCGCCGTCGCCCGGACGGCGCTCGGCCAGCCGGGCGGCCATCAGGTGGTGGGCGTGGTGGTGGTCCGGGTGCCGGGAGCACACCTCGGCGAAGATCTGCTCGGTCTCGTTGTCCGAGCCGAGCCTGCGGGAGAGCGCCAGCAGGGCGAGCCAGGGGGTGGGGTCGGCGGGGGCGAGCCGGGCCGCCTCCAGGCAGGCGTCGCGGGCGCGGTCCATGTGGCCGTTGCCGCCTTTTCCGCCCTTTCCCCCCTTCTCGCTGAGGCAGCGGGATACGAGGGCGCAGGCGTAGAGGGCGGCGGCGTCGGCGCTGTCCGGCTCGGCGAGCAGCCACTCGCGGGCCCAGGCCGCGGAGGTGGCGGGCTCGCCGAGGACGGTGAGGCGGTGGCCGCGGCGGTCCCAGTCGTCGCCGGTCGCGACCAGCAGCGAGCGGACCCTGGTCCACCGTCCCTGCGCCAACTGGGCGCGGACGGCGACGAGTTCGGCGTCGTCGAGCGCCGGGTCGAAGGCTCGTCCGCCGCGTTTGCGGGGGCGGCCGAGCGGGGGCGGGGGCGGGGGCGGCATCCGCGTACTTCCCGGGGGGTGGTTGGTGTGATGCGGGTGTGGTGCGGGTGTGATGCGGGTGTGGTGGGTGTGGTTATTGGGCCGGGTGACAGGGTGATCGCGGACAGCAAAGCGGTACCCAAGGCTCCACGTCAAGGTCGGGTGAGCGGGCTTCGGGGTTCAACTTGGTGGGTGGTTGCGGGGTTTGACCCCCACCCCGCCCCTTCCCTAAACCCTCCGGGGGTGGGTGGGGGGGTTGAGGCGGCTCCCCCGGGGGCTGCGCCCCCGGCCCCCCGAGGCAGCGGCTCCGCCCCTGCACCCCCAGCGGGGCTGCACCCCTGCACCCCTGGCGGAGCCTGCGGCCCCTGCACCCCGTTTACGGGGGCTGCGCCCCCGCCCCCGCTTCGGGGCCCCGCCCCGGACCCCGTTCGTCCGCGGGCCGTCTTGGGCTGATCGCGCAGTTCCCCGCGCCCCTAGGGGGTTAGGGGCGCGGGGAACTGCGCGACAAGCCCCCACCGCCCGCAGACAAATCCCGGGCCGAAAAGCAGCGCGGGGAACTGCGCCAGCAACCACAGCCGACCGGCGGACAAACCCCGGGCCAAAAAGGGGCGCGGGGAACTGCGCGAGCAGCCCCCACCGGCCCGCAGACAAACCCCGGGCCGAAAAGCAGCGCGGGGAACTGCGCGACCAGCCCCCACCGGCCCGCAGACAAACCCCGGGCCAAAAGGGGGCGCGGGGAACTGCGCGACCAGCCCCCACCGGCCCGCAGACAAAGGGGTCCAGGGCGAAGCACCGGCAACGAAGCCCTCGGCCGGAAAGAAAAGGGGTCCAGGGCGAAGCACCGGCAACGAAGCCCTCGGCCGGAAAGAAAAGGGGTCCGGGGCGAAGCCCCCGGCGACGGGGCCTGGCGACGGGGCCTGGCAGAAAACCCTGGGCCGAAAGGGGTCTGGGCCACGCCCAGCGGGTACTCGGGAGGCGTCAGCGGGCCTGGGGCGCTATCGTCGAGCAAGTTCGCAACCCCCGGCCGCACTTGAAGGTGTCCCACGTGTCGGTTCTCGTCCTCGCTCTCGCCGTGGGCGCGGCCTGCTGTCTGGGCTTCGGGTTTGTGCTCCAGCAGAACGCCGCCCAGCGCGCCCCGCTGGGCGACTTCCTCTCGCCGCGACTGCTGCTGGACCTGGTACGGGTGCCCCGCTGGCTCGCCGGAATGGGGCTGATGGTCGCGGGCATGGTGCTCGGCGCGCTGGCGCTGGGCCAGGGCGAGGTCTCCCAGGTGGAGCCGCTCCTCGCCACCAACCTCTTCTTCGCCATGGCCCTGTCCCGCTGGCAGACCAAGCAGTCCCTGGGCCGCCAGGGCTGGGCGGGGATCACCCTCCTCGCGGGCGGGGTGACCGCCTTCATGGTGGCGGGCCAGCCGCGCGGCGGCAACGACGTCTCCGGGCCCCTGCGGCACTGGCTGATCGTCGGGATCGTCGTCGGGATCGCGCTCATCCTCACCGTGTACGCCAAGCGGTCCCGCCTCAGCGCCGGCCCCACCCTCCTCGCCGTCGCCGCGGGGCTCCTCTACGGCCTCCAGGACGCCCTCACCCGGGTCAGCGGCGAACGGTTCAGGGCCGACGGCTTCGCCCACATGCTGACGGGCTGGCAGCCGTACGGCGTGCTGGCGCTCGGCGTGACCGGCCTGATCCTGGTGCAGAGCGCCTTCGAGACCGCCCCGCTGCGGATGTCGCTGCCCGCGCTCACCGCCGCCCAGCCGCTCGCCGGGATCGCCTGCGGCGTCGGCTTCCTGGGTGACCAGCTGCGTACCGACGCGGCAGCGCTCGCCTGGGAGGTGTGCGGGCTCGCCGCCATCGTGGCCGGCATCATCCTGCTCGGGCTCCATCCGGCGATGCCGTCCGGCACAGGGCCGAAGGAGCCGATCCGCGACCTTCAGCCGCACTGAACAGCCCGGTGGTTGGATGAGCCTCATGAGCTCATCTCCGTCCTCCCCCGCCGAGGAGATCCTCGACATCGTCGACGAGCACGACCGCGTCGTCGGCCAGGCCCCGCGCGGCGAGGCGTACGCCCGGGGGCTGCGCCACCGCTGCGCCTTCATCCTCGTCCGGGACGCCGAGGACCGGATCTTCGTCCACCGGCGCACCCCGACCAAGCTGGTCTTCCCCTCGCTGTACGACATGTTCGTCGGCGGTGTCGTCGGCGCGGGCGAGAGCTACGACGACGCCGCCCTGCGGGAGGCCGAGGAGGAGCTCGGCGTCTCCGGGCTGCCACGGCCCGTACCGCTGTTCACGTTCCTCTACGAGGGCGGGGCGGACGGGCGGCAGACATGGTGGTCGGCTGTGTATGAAGTGCGCTGCACGCTTCCCGTACGCCCGCAGCCCGAGGAGGTCGCCTGGCACGACTTCCTGCCCGAGGCCGAGGTGGAGCGGCGGCTCGCCGACTGGGAGTGGGTGCCGGACGGGCTCGACGCGTACCGGCGGCTGCGCGCGCACCGGGCCGGATGATCCACTGCGGGTAGTGTGCAAAGGTGATCAGCATCGCGCAGACCCTGCGGCTGTGGTTCGCGCCCGAGCGCATCTCCGAGGAGGGCGAGACGCCGGACTACCGGTTCTCGCTCGCCAACGAGCGTACGTTCCTGGCCTGGATCCGGACGTCGCTCGCCCTGGTCGGCGGCGGGTTCGCGGTCGACCAGTTCCTGCCGGACCTGCGCTGGGGCGTACGGGTCGGGCTCGCCCTCGCGCTGCTGGCGGCCGGGGTGCTGTGCGCGCTGCGGGCCGTGAACCACTGGGTGCGGTGCGAGCGGGCGATGCGGCGCGGCGAGGACCTGCCCGTGTCGCGCTTCCCCACCCTGCTGAGCGTGGCGGTGGCGGTGGTCGCCGTCGCCATGGTGGTGGTCGTCGTCTTCGGCTGGGCCGGGTGACGGGCGCGCCCGACCGGGACCCCGGCCTCCAGCCCGAGCGGACCCGGCTCGCCTGGCGCCGTACGACGCTGTCCTGCACGGTGGCGGCGGTCCTCGCGGCCAAGCAGGGCCTGCACGGCGGCAGGACGGCCCTCGGCCTGGTCGCCGTGGCCCTGAGCGGTCTGGTCTGGCTGGGTTTCCTTGCCGTGGCCCACCACCGCATCCAGTCCCTGACCCGCTCGGCCCGCCCCGGGGTGCTGCGGGCCCGCGAGGCGGTCGCGGCCATGGCGTGTGTGGCGGCGCTGGCGCTGTTCGCGGTGGCGATGCTGCTCTGAACGGCAGCACGGCCCCGCGCCCTCGCAGGCGGGGCCGCGCCCTGCGCATTAGCCTGAGAAGTGAGCGATCTTGAGGGTGAACGCCATGACCGTGAGCCACGAGGAACACCCCACCACCCACGAGCACGCGCACGGCCCCACCTGCGGGCACCGGGCCGTGCCGCACGGCGACCACACGGACTACGCCCACGACGGGCATATGCACCGCGAGCACTCGGGCCACTGGGACGAGTGCGAGCCGGCCGGCCACGTCGCCCACGACGGGCACGCGCACGAGCACGGCGTCGGCTGCGGCCACCAGTCCGTGGAGCACGGCGACCACCTGGACTACGTCCACGACGGTCACCGCCACGCCGAGCACGAGGGCCACTGGGACGACCACTGAGGCCTCCTCCCCCACGGCGGGCCGGATCCGGGAGCGACGGCATCTGGACGACATACCGACTGGTCGGTAGCGTGTCCGTGACACGATCGCCGTTCCCGGAGGTAGCCCGCCATGAGCACAGTCCCGCCAGGTCTCGATCCGGAGCGGCTGCGCGCCCATCTCGACCGCGAGCGGCCGGGGCTCGTGACCGGGCCGCTCAGCGCCCGGCTGATCGAGGGCGGCCGGTCCAACCTCACGTACATCGTGACCGACGGCACGGGCCAGTGGGTGGTCCGGCGGCCGCCGCTGGGGCATGTCCTGGCCACCGCGCACGACATGAAGCGCGAGCACCGGGTGATCAGCGCCCTGCACCCGACGTCGGTCCCGGTGCCGGAGCCGCTGCTCCTGTGCGAGGACGACTCGGTGCTCGGCGCGCCGTTCTACGTGATGGAGTACGTGGCCGGGACCCCGTACCGCACGGCGGAGCAGCTGGCTCCGCTGGGCCCGGAGCGCACCCGGGCCGCGATCCTCGGCCTGGTGGACACGCTGGTCGAGCTGCACGCGGTGGACCCCGAGGCGGTCGGTCTCGGGGACTTCGGGCGCCCGGAGGGCTTCCTCGACCGCCAGTTGCGGCGCTGGGGCAAGCAGCTCGACGCCTCCCGCAACCGGGAGCTGGCCGGCATCGACGAGCTGCACGCGGCGCTCGGCCGTGAGCTCCCCGTCTCCCCCGCCCCCACGGTCATCCACGGCGACTACCGGCTCGACAACGTCCTGGTCGGGGACGACGACGAGATCAAGGCGGTCCTCGACTGGGAGATGTCGACCCTCGGCGACCCGCTGACCGACCTCGGTCTGCTCGTGATGTACAGCGCCGAGCTGACGGTGAAGAACTCCCCGGTCTCCACCACCGCCGGGGCGGCCGGGCACCCCACCCCCGCCGAGCTGATCGAGCGGTACGCCGCCGGCTCGGGCCGGGACACCTCGGCCATCTCCTGGTACACGGCGTTCGCCTGGTTCAAGCTCGCCGTGATCCTGGAGGGCATCCACTACCGCTACACCCTGGGCCAGACCGTCGGCGCGGGCTTCGACCGCATCGGGGACCTGGTGCCCGTCTTCATCGACCACGGCCTCACCACCCTCCAGTCACCGCAGGAAGGCTGAACTCCCGCCATGGACTTCGCATTCGACGCACGGACCCTAGAGCTGCGCGCCAAGCTGCTCACCTTCATGGAGCAGTACGTCTACCCGGCCGAGACCACCGCGCACGAGCAGCGCCTCCTCCTGAAGTCGCCGTGGGACACGCCCGCCGTGGTGGCGGAGCTGAAGGCCGAGGCGCGCGGCCAGGGGCTGTGGAACCTCTTCCTGCCGGACGCCGAGCACGGCGCCGGACTCACCAACCTCCAGTACGCGCCGCTCGCCGAGATCACCGGCCGCTCCCCGCACCTGGCGCCCACCGCCCTGAACTGCGCGGCGCCGGACACCGGGAACATGGAGGTGCTCGCCCAGTTCGGCTCGGACGAGCAGAAGAAGCGGTGGCTGGAGCCGCTGCTGGCCGGGGAGATCCGGTCCGCGTTCGCGATGACCGAGCCGGAGGTGGCCTCCTCGGACGCCACCAACATCGAGACCCGGATCGCCAGGGAAAACGGCGAATACGTCATCACCGGGCGCAAGTGGTACATCTCCGGCGCGATGAACCCCGACTGCAAGATCTTCATCGTGATGGGCAAGACCGACCCGGACAACGAGGACGTCCGCCGCCAGCAGTCGATGGTGCTGGTGCCGCGCGACACCCCGGGCGTCGAGGTCCGCCGCGCCATGCAGGTGTACGGGTACGAGGACCACTCGCACGGCGGCCACGCCGAGGTCGTCTTCCACGGCGCGCGGGTGCCCGTGGAGAACCTGGTGGGCGAGGAGGGCGGCGGCTTCGCCATCGCCCAGGCCCGCCTCGGGCCCGGCCGGATCCACCACTGCATGCGGCTGATCGGCATGGCCGAGCGGGCCATCGAGCTGATGTGCCGCCGGGCGGTGGCCCGGACCGCCTTCGGCAAGCCGATCGCCCAGCAGGGCGTGGTGCAGGAGTGGATCGCGGACGCGCGCGTGGCGGTGGAGCAGCTGCGGCTGCTCGTCCTGAAGACCGCCTGGCTGATGGACACCGTGGGCAACCGCGGCGCCCACACCGAGATCCAGGCCATCAAGATCGCCACGCCCCGGACGGTCCTCGACATCCTCGACAAGGCCGTCCAGGTCCACGGCGCGGGCGGCGTCAGCCAGGACTTCCCGCTGGCCGAGCTGTGGGCGGCGGCGCGGACCCTGCGCATCGCGGACGGCCCCGACGAGGTCCACCAGCGCTCGCTGGCCCGCCGGGAGCTGAAGAAGTACCTGTAGCCCCCTCAGGGGCGCAGCGCCCGAAGCAGCAGGTCGGCGAGGTGGTCGGCGACCTGCTGCGGGGTGAGCGGGCCGTCCGGCCGGTACCAGGTGGACAGGTGGTGGACCGACCCGAAGTGGTAGTCCACCACCAGGTCCGCCGGGGTGGCCGTGGAGAAGACCCCGGCCGACTGGCCCTCTTCGATCAGGGCCCGGAACCGCTCGTGGTAGCGGCGCCGCTCGACCCGTACCTGCTTGTTCTTCTCGGGGCTGAGGTGGTGCATCGAGCGGAAGAAGATGGACGCGTCGTCGAGGTTGTCGATGGTGGTGACCACCACGTCGGCGGCCGCGTCGCGCAGCCGCCGCTCGACCGGCGCGTCCGCGTCCGCGAACGCGTCGAGCCGCTCCTGCTGGAGGCGCAGCACGCGCGCGTACACCTCCTGGAGCAGGTCCTCCTTGGAGCCGAAGTAGTGGTAGAGCGCTCCCTTGGTGACGCCCGCCGCCTCGACGATCTCCTGGACCGAGGTCCTGTCGTACCCGTTCTCGGCGAAGAGGCGGGTGGCGGCGGCCAGCAGCCTCTGGGGGACGGGGGTGCCGCTCCCGTCCGTCGTCCTGGCCATGCCGTCGCCGCCTCTCTCGTGGTCCCGCGTCTTACCCGCGTTTTTACGCCGTTCTAGTGGCGGGAACGCAGTTCCCGCCTGAGGATCTTCCCACTCGCCGTCTTGGGAAGCTCCGCGAGTACCTCGACCTGCCGGGGATATTTGTACGCGGCCAGCCGCTCCTCGCAGTACGCGGAGAGCTCGCCGGGCGTGGCCTCGGCGCCGGGGCGCAGGCTCACGTACGCCTTGACGTTCTCACCCCGGTACGGGTCGGGGACACCGACGACGGCCGCCTCGCGCACCGCCGGGTGACCGTAGAGCACGTCCTCGACCTCGCGCGGCCACACCTTGAAGCCGGACGCGTTGATCATGTCCTTCTTGCGGTCGACGACGTAGAGCCAGCCGTCCCGGTCCATGAACCCGATGTCGCCGGTGCGCAGTTCGCCGTCCGGGAAGGTCTCGGCGGTGGCCTCGGGGCGGCGCCAGTAGCCGGGTACGACCTGCGGGCCGCGCACCACGATCTCGCCCTGCTCGCCGAAGTCCACCTCCTCGCCCTCCTCGTCGACGATCCGTACGACCGTCTCGGGGCCGGGCAGACCGACCGAGAGGGTGCCCGAGACCGGGTCGACCGGGGCCTCCCGCTCCGGCGGCACCGACGCGCAGGGGGCGGTGCACTCGGTCAGCCCGTAGCCGTTGCGCAGATACGGGCCGAACGCCGCCCGGAACTTCTCCACCAGCGCGGGCGGCACCGGCGCGCCGCCCGAGGAGATCACCCGGAAGGAGTCGAAGTGCTCGCGGGTGACACCGGGCGCGGCCGCGAGCGCCATGAAGGCGGTGGACGGGCCCACGGTGTACGCGGGCCGGTGCTCGGCGAAGGCGTCCAGGACCACGCCGGGGTGGAAGCGGTAGGCCAGGATCAGCGTGCCCGCGTTGGCGACGCACGCGGCGAGCTCGCAGACCATGCCGGTGATGTGGAAGAGCGGGGCCAGCGCGAAGTAGCCCGCGCCCTCGGCTATCGGGTGCCCGGTGCGCTGGCGCTCGGCGTTGTAGGTGATGCCCCGGTGGGTGTTCATGGCCCCCTTGGGGGTGCCGCTGGTCCCCGAGGTGTAGCTGATCAACGCCGTGGCGTCGGGGGCCGGTTCGCGCCCGCCCGGCGCGGGCAGGCCCTGCCGGGCGACGGCCAGCAGGTCGTCGGTGTCGGCGGGGCGGGGCAGCCGCTCGAAGGCGAGCACGCGCGCGTCGTCGCGGCTCTGCAGGTCGAGCTCGCAGGCGGTGAGCGCGATCCGGACGGTCGAGGCGGCCGCGGTGTCCCGCAGATACGCCTCCCAGGACCGGTCGGAGCAGATCAGCGCGGCGGCCTCGGAGTCGCCCAGGACGTGCCCGACCTCGGCCGACTTGTACATCGGGTTGAGCGGGACGACGGTCGCGCCCGCCTTCCAGGCGCCGAGCAGCGCGATCACGAAGTGCGGGGTGTTCTGGAGCATGATCGCGACCCGGTCGCCGCTCTGGAGGCCCCGGGCGGCGAGATGGCCGGCCACCGAGTCCGAGAGCGCGTCGGTCTCGCGGTAGCTGAGCCGCCCGTCGAAGTAGGCGAGCGCGGTGCGGTCGGGGGCGCGCAGGACGGCCGCGCGGAAGGCGTGCACCACGCTCGCGGGCGGGCTGACCGGCGCCCGCTGGGCCTCGGTGAGCTGCCCGAGCCAGGGCTTGGCCGCGTAGAGGGAACTCATGCGCCGTCCGCCTCCCACTTCTGCTGGAGGTGGTTCATGGAGGTGAGCCAGCGGTCCGGATCGCCGGCCCGCGCGCCGTAGTAGCCGGCGACCTCCGGGTGCGGCAGCACCAGGAAGCGCTCCTCGGCCATCGCCTCGAAGAGCGCGTCGGCCACGGCCGCGGGCTCTATCGCGGTCGGCGCGAGCACCAGGTCCCCGGCCGAGCCGGTGGCGGCCAGCATGTCGGTGCGCACGCCCTGCGGGCAGATCGCGTGCACCTGGACGCCCCGGTGGCGGTAGGTGAGCGAGAGCCACTCCGCGAAGGCGAGGGCGCCGTGCTTGGTGACGCTGTACGGGGCCGCGCCGATCATGGTGAGCAGCCCGGCCGCCGACACCGTCGACACGAACCGGCCGCCGCCGCGCTCCAGCCACTCGGGCAGCAGCTCGCGGGCGGCGCGGACGTGGGCCATCACGTTGACGTCCCAGGCGGCCGCCCAGACGTCCTCGGGCGCGGCTTCGGAACCTCCGGAGCCCAGGCCCGCGTTGGCGCAGTAGACGTCGATGATCCCGCCGAGCGCCTCGCGGGCGAGCGGGACGACGCCCGAGGCGTCCCCGGGGACGGCGATCGCGCCGATCTCCTCGGCGGTCCTGCGGGCCTTGGCCTCGTCGAGGTCGTTGACGACGACCCGGGCGCCCTCCGCCGCGAATCTGCGCGCGAGCGCGGCGCCGATACCGCCGCCCGCCCCGGTGACCACCACTGCCGCGCCCTGGACGCCCTGAACCGAACCCATCGAGAATCCGCCTCTCCACATGCCGACTGGTGTGCAGACTAACCAGTCGGTATGTACGGACGGAAGGGGCCGTCGCGAACCGCCCCGTGCGGCTCGTTCCCCCTCGCGCGCCCGCGCGCTAGCGTGCGTGGCCATGACACCGCGAGCGGCCTTGGAGGTACGCCGATGAGCCTGTCCAGACGGGGCCTGCTGGCGGGGACGGGGACAGTGGCGGCGAGCGCGGCGGTGGCGGGCGCGGCGCCCTCCCCCGCCCCGGCCGCCTCCTCCTGCGCCCACCACCTCCCCAAGCCCGTGCGGACCGGCTTCGACCGGCTGGCCGCCGACGGATACCGGGCGCTGGAGGGCCGCAAGGTCGGCGTGGTCACCAACCCGACCGGGGTGACGGCGGACGTCCGGCACATCGTGGACGTCATGCACGCCGACCCGCGCGTGAACCTGGTCGCGGTGTTCGGGCCCGAGCACGGCTTCCGGGGCAGCGCGCAGGCGGGCGGCTCCGAGGGCCGCCACGACGACCCGGCGACCGGCCTTCCGGTGTACGACACGTACGGCGTGAGCGGAGAGAAGCTCGCCGCCGTGTTCACCGAGTCGGGCGTGGACACGGTCGTCTTCGACATCCAGGACGTGGGGGCGCGCTTCTACACGTACATCTGGACGCTCTACGACTGCATGGAAGCCGCCGCCATCGCCGGGAAGCGGTTCGTCGTCCTGGACCGGCCGAACCCGGTGACCGGCCGGGCGGCGAGCGGGCCCGTGCTCGACAAGGCGTTCGCGACCTTCGTCGGGCGCGAGCCGATCGCGCAGGCGCACGGGATGACGGTGGGCGAGCTGGCCGGGCTCTTCGACGCCGAGTTCCTGGGCGGGCGCGTACGGGTGGAGACCGTACGGATGACGGGCTGGCGGCGTGACGGCTTCCACGACTCCACGGGGCTGCCCTGGGTCCCGCCGAGCCCCAACATGCCGACCCCCGACACGGCGCTCGTCTACGCGGGCACCTGCATGTTCGAGGGCACGAACCTCTCGGAGGGGCGCGGCACCACCCGCCCGTTCGAGCTGCTCGGCGCCGAGGGGATCGACGCACGCTGGGCGGCCGCCGTGAACGCCCTGGAGCTGCCGGGGGTGCGCTTCCGCGAGGCGTACTTCACGCCCACGTTCTCCAAGTTCCAGGGAAAGACGGTCGGCGGCGTCCAGCTCCACGTCCACGACCGCGAGTCGTACGACCCGGTGCGCACCGGTGTCGCGCTCCTGGTGACGGTGAAGAAGGCGTGGAACGGCTTCGCATGGCGGCCGGACCACTGGATCGACAAGCTCACCGGGTCGGCGGCGGTGCGCACCCTGATCGACGCGGGCGCGGGCACCGACGAGGTGGTGGGCGCCTGGCAGGGCGGGCTCACGGCGTTCCGCGCGACACGGGCACGGTATCTGCTGTACCGGTGAGGGCCGGGGGAAAACCCCCGGGGGCGGACGGTGGCTGGCGGGATGGGCCCGGCCCCGGCCCGGCCGACAGGCTGGGGCCATGCATCTGTTCCACGACACACACCACCGTCCGCGCCAGGCCTTACTCCTGCTGCTCGGTCTGACGCTAGGCGTGTTCACGGCGGGCACCCCGGCGGCCCGGGCCACCGAACCCCCCACCCCGGAACGGCAGTTGGCGCGATCGGCGCACCCACTCGACGATCTGCGCCCGCTCGGCCGCATGGTCGGCCCGGCGGACATCGTGGGCCTCGGCGAGGCGACGCACAACTCGCACGAGTTCTTCGCGACCAAGCGGCGCGTGTTCCAGTACCTCGTCGAGAAGAAGGGCTTCACCACCTTCGCCCTGGAGACGGCCTGGTCCTCGGGGATGCGCGTCAACGACTATGTGCTGCGCGGCGAGGGCGACCCCGAGCGGATCGTGCGCGAGGAGTTCCAGAGCTCGTACGCGATGTGGGAGACCCGGGAGTACCTGGACCTGATCCGCTGGATGCGCGGCTACAACCTGCACCACAGCCGCAAGGTCCAGTTCATGGGCGACGACATGGGGTACGCGGGCCCGGAGCCCTTCACCAAGGTGACCGCGTACACCGCGAAGCGCTACCCCGCGCTGCTGCCCCGCGTCACCGCGCTCTACAAGGCGTCCCGGCCCACCGCGGGCGTCGGCGACACCATGAACAGCACGCTCAAGCGCCCGCAGGCCGAGCGCAGGCGGCAGGCCGACGAGGTGCGCCGTGCCTACGAGCTGCTCGCGGCCCAGCGGCCCGGCCCCGACCGGGCCGAGCACGCCTGGATCCTCCAGTACGCGCGCACCATCGCGCAGACCGGCGCCATGTGGGCATTCGACTTCTTCGACGCGGACCAGCTCAAGGAGTCCCGGCTCTACCGGGACCGGATCATGGCCGAGAACACCGTGTGGTGGCAGCGCCGGACCGGGCACAAGATGCTGCTCTCCGCGCACAACGGCCATGTCGGGTACGCCCCGACGCTCAGCGGCGAGTACCCGGAGCCGCAGGGCGCCTTCATCCGGGAGGCGGTCGGCGCCGCCTACATGAACATCGGATTCACCTTCGGGCAGGGCTCGTTCAACGCCCTCGACCTCAACGACCCGGCCGAGCCGATCCGCGAGTTCACCGTCGGGCCGCCCGAGCCGGGCAGCAACGAGGAGGTCCTCGAACGCGTCTCGCCGCGCGACTACTACCTCGATCTGCGCAAGGTGGCGAAGCCGGCGAAGGACTGGCTGGGCACTTTCCGGCCGACGCGGTCCATCGGCAACTCCTGGCCCCAGGACGCCGACCAGGTGCGGCTCGGGCCCTCGTTCGACGTACTGGTGCACCTGCACCGGGTGACGGCGGCGCACCGGCTCTGACCTCCCCCGATCTCATCCTTTCTGCGATGTCCTGCGTATGGTCAGCCCTCCGGTCCGGCGGGACGATGTGAGGCCTCAGCCCCGCCCCATCGTCAGCGAACGGACCGGAGGGCCACGCCATGCCCGACATCGGAGTCGAGCCATATCGGGAGATCACCTTCGACGCGGACGGCGACGCCGCTCCGGCCGAGCGCGCGGCCCTCGCGGATCCGAACGTCACCGATCTGGTGATGTTCTCGCACGGCTGGAACAACACCCCGTCGATCGCGACGGCCCTGTACCGCCACTTCTTCGCCCCCTTCCCCGGCCTGCTGGCCCAGTCCGGCCCGGCCGGGGCGCGGGTGCGCCTCGGGTACGCGGGCATCGTCTGGCCCTCCATCCGCTTCGCCGACGAGCACATCCCGAACTTCCCGCACGCCCCCCTGGGCGTGGAGCCGGGCGCGGGACTGGACGCGGCGACCGTGGACGCGCTCAAGCGGGTGTTCCCCGGGCACGAGGTGACCGTCGACGCGCTGGCCCGGCTGCTCGACGAACAGCCGGACTCGGAGGAGGCATTCCGCCAATTCGGTCTTCTCACCCGGCGGTTGGTGGCGGATGAAGCGGATTCGTCCGGATTCGCCGCCGACACCGTGAACCACGGCGCGGGCGGCGCGACACTCCTCACGGACGACACGCTCGGGCTGTGCCGGGAGTTCACGCTCGCCCTGTCCGACACCGGTATGCGGGTCGAACCGGGCCCGCCCGGCCCCTCGTTCTCGCTCGGCGACTCGCTCAAGCACCTGTGGGACGGCGCCAAGGAGGTGCTGCGGCAGACCACGTACTACGAGATGAAGCGCCGGTCGGGCAAGGTCGGCCAGCTCGGGCTCGGGCCGCTGCTCGGCGAGCTCGCCCGGACCAGACCCACGATGCGGGTCCATCTGGTCGGGCACAGCCAGGGCGGGCGGCTGGTCGCGTTCGCGCTGAAGGGGTTGCCGGAGGGGGCGCGCAACATCAAGTCGGTGACCCTGCTCGAAGGGGCCTTCTCGCACTACGCGTTCGCCGAGCGGCTGCCGTCGGGGCTCGCCGGGGCAGGTGCGCTCGCGGCGCTCCAGCGGCGCGTCGACGGCCCGGTGGTCTCCTGCTACTCGCGCTTCGACACCGCCCTCGGGGTGATCTACCCGCTGGCGTCCAAGCTCGCCGGGGACTACCGGGGGATGCTGGAGCTCGACCGCCGCTGGTGGGCGATCGGCCACGACGGCATCCAGTCGGTGGCGCCGTGCACCGAACTCACCCTGGCGGAGGTGCTGCGGGACGGCGTCCCCGGCTCCGGGTGCGTGAGCGTGAACGCGGAGTCGGTGGTCCGCGCGGGCGGCCCACCGGCGGGCGCCCACAGCGACATCTGCCATCCGGAACTGGCGAGGGTGGTACTGGCCGCGGGCCGGATCGGCTACGCCTGACCAACCCGCGACCATGTACGCCCCTCAAGGGGCGCGGGGAACTGCGCGACCAGCCACATTCGGTCCGCAGCCGGAAGACGCACTTCCAGCCGGGCTACCGGTGCGACGCGAACTCGACCACCTGCTGATAGGTGGGCCGGTTCTGCCAGTTGATCGCGTTCTGCGCGATCCCGCCCAACGGGCGTTGCACGATCGAGTCGGCACACCACTGGTTGCCCGCCACGCAACCGGCGTCGCCGGGATAGACCTGCGCCGGCGTCTTCGCGGCAGCCTGCCCAAGCGTGTTGAGCAGAACGTCACGGCAGGCGGACAGCTGCCCCCCGCCGCAGTACGCCCGGCCCAGCGGCCCCGCCACCGGCTCCCCCAGCACCGTACGCAGATCCTTGTCCGCGTAGCTCCACCAGCCGTACTGGAAGGCGGATCCGGCGTGCGCCCCGGTCGGGCCGTGCCCGGCCGACGGCGCCTCGTCGGTGGACAGGTTCGACGTGAGCGCCGAGTAGAGCCCGTCCCCGAGGCCCGGCCGGAACTCGGCCTCGATCATCAGCGGCCACCAGGCGTCCATCAGCCGTACGGCCTCGGGATGGGTGTAGGTGTGCGAGCCCTGCGCGGTCTCGCGGCGCTGGGTCCCGTCGGCCTTCCACGACTCCAACTGCTGGACGGCGGTGGCCAGTCGCTGATCGGTGACGGGGGCGCTGCGAATGACCTTCAGGAGCTCGGGCAGCACGTCCTCGCCGCGCAGATCGGTGACGGCGGCCTGCGCCATCGCCCGGGTGAGCGCGGCGCGGGTCACCCCGCCCTGCGCGACCAGCCCCTTGACCCGGTCGTCGAGCAGGTTGCCCCGGTGCACCGAGCCGTTGCCGAACCCGGCGGCCGTGTAGTCCTTGGCCTGTTTGTTGTTCCAGGAGATGTAGTAGTCCTGCCCGACGGACTGCGGGTGCTGGGCGGGCGGGGTGTAGTCGGCGGTGTTGTACGCGGGGTCGAAGCCCTGCCACTCGTAGGCCCGGTCGGCCGCGATCGGCAGCGACGGGTCGACGGCGGGGTTGCGGACCGGGTTCTTGCCGCTGTTGTAGTAGGCGGCGGTGCGGGAGTCCGCGTAGAACCAGTTGAAGGCGTAGTCGACGTGCTGGGCGGCCTGCTGGAAGGTGGCCGCGTCCTTGACGTAGGCGGGGTCGTTGAACATCTGGAAGCCGATGATCGAGTCGGCCTCGTGGCGGTAGGTCGAGCGCAGTGCGGTGTACGCGATCTGCTTGCCGCCGACCGTGGCGCGGGCGGTGACGATGCCGTAGTTGGTGCGCCAGACCTGCATCCGGTAGGAGCCGGCGGCCGTGTTGTCGGCGGTGGTCGGCTTCCAGGCGTTGGTCTTCTCCAGCTTCTCCATCGGGGTGCACACGCCCCGGTAGAGGTAGTGGGCCGCGTCCTGGCAGAGCTCGACGGAGTAGGTGTCGGTGATGTCCTGTCCGGCGGAGGTGGCCGACCAGGCGTAGTCCTGGCCCCGGCCGAGCTGGACGTACATGCCGACGCCCGCGAAGGAGGCGCCCCGGGCGCTGATGCCCGGACCCTGGATCTCCTGGAGCATCAGCAGCTGTGGCGCGAAGTAGCCGGTCTGCGGCCCGAAGACGGCGACCGGGTTGCCGCTCGCGGTGCGGCTGCCGGAGACGAGCAGCGCGTTGGACATCCCGCGCGGCTTGCCGATGTCGAAGCCGGGCAGCGCGCCGTTGTTGAAGATGCCCTTGAGCGGCTTGAGCTGCTCGGGCACGCGCACCTCGGCCCTGGCCTTGGTGACGGCCGAGCCGGTGCGGTCGTAGACGAGCTGTTCGGGCACGACCGTGCCGGGGTCGGGCATCGCGGTGCCCTGCGCGTTCGCGGGCTTGGTGGCGTACGGGAAGCTGGTGCCGTCGTGGACGGTGAGGGCGGCCTCGGGGTCGTTGCGCTCACGGAACGACTCCCAGACCTTGGTGCCCTCGGCGACGCCGTACTTGGCCTGGGCCGCCTGCAGCGAGAGCGCGGCCTGCACCTCGCCGCCACCGCCCCCGCCGAAGAGCCCGCCGACGACGGAGGCGAGCGCGATCAGGTCGGTGACCTTGAACGGCTGGATCTCCCCCACGTTGGTGATGGCGTCGATCTTGCCGGTGAGGACGTACTCGCCGGGGAAGTACCGGCCGTCCTTGGACTGCTTGGCGTAGGCGTTGATGCCGTCCACGTACGCCTGCGCGTCGGTCATCGCCTGCTCGCCGCGCGGGCCGTTGGCGGTGCGGATCCGGTCGACCTGGGTCTGGAGGTCGGCCTCGGTGTACGGGGCCTGCGGCCAGAACTCCTGCTCCAGGCCCTGGTTGGCGAGCGCGCCGCCCGCGAACGAGGTGAGTTCGCCGCGCCCGATGTGCCGGAACAGGTCCATCAGCCAGAGCCGGTCCTGGCCGGCCGCGAACCCGGCGCCGAACTCGGTTCCGTAGCGGGTGGTGCCCTTGATGTGCGGGACGCCGGTGGCCTTGTCGCGGGTGATGGTGACGTCGGGGCGCGGGGAGCTGGTGGAGGCCACCTGGCCGCTGTCCACCCCGAACGAGGCGTCGTTGAAGAAGGAGTTGAGCTTGTCGTCGGTGAGCGAGGACTGGCCGGCGACGAGTGCGTCGTACTTGCCGAGCTGGTCGTCGCTGTGCGCGGGATGGGTGCCGAAGGCCTTGTTGCCGAGGATCTCGACGAGGGTGGCGTTGCCGTTCTCGCCGGGCGGCAGGATGTCACCACACCGCCCGAGGCAGTAGTCACTGTTGGGGGGTTCGGCGGCGCCTGCCTGGCTGAGGGGGGCGAGCAGGGCGGCCGAGAGGGCGATCACGGTGGCGGCGGTGGCGGTTCTGAGCCGTGCGGTGGGTCGTCGCATGCGTGCTCCTTGTGAGGACCGATGCGGCGGAGGTTACTGAGGGGTACCGCCGGAGGGAAGATGAACACACGTCACCTTTCCCGAACGTGCGTGACCTTCCCGGAATCCCCACAGGGCGACGGAGGCGGGGCGCCCGGAGCACGCGGGGGGCGTGCGACGGATTCCGGTCAGCGCTGTCTGATGGGGCCCATCGGATTTTCGATGGAGCCGGATCGGGTAGCCGTACGTCCATTCCTCGACGCCGAGCATTCGCCGAAGTACGAGCGACGGAGGTGGCAGGGCCATGGCTGGTTTCCGCAGCCTTGCGAGACAGGTGCGCGACCCAGGGAACGATCTCGCGCTGCGCCGGTATTCGCTGCGCAAGTGCCTTGAACGGTTCGCCCCTTATGGACACCGGGCGACCTGGGACCATCTGTGTGCGCGGCATGGCATCGGGCCTGAGGACCGGGCGCCCGATCCTGCGCGGCTGGTGGCCGCGCTCGACGAGCTGGAGGCGGCGCGGGCCGTCTGGCTCGGATACGAAGCGGAGTTCGCGGCCCGCAGGAAGCGTGAGAAGCACGCCGGCCTGCGCAACCCCGGCTCCTTCGACGACTGGCACCGGCGCACCTGGGGCGGGTTCGGGGTCGCCTGGTGCGACGATCCGTCGGTGCATCCGGCGCAGCCGCTGGCCGAGGTGCTCGGCCGGATCATCGCGGCCCTGCGGACGGTGCCGGGCGCGGGCTGCCCGGTGTGCGACGGACGGGCGCTGGTGTGGCAGCGGGACCTGGCCCACGATCCGTGGTGCGGGCCGGTCTGCACGGGCTGCGGAATCCTGGTGCCGCAGCCCGTGCTGACCGCCGAGGCGCTGGTGCGCGCCAAGTCGGTACGGCGCGGAGCGCTGGCATCAGTGGCATGAGGCACGCGGGGGCGGAGGCGGCCGCGGGCCGCAGGGGGCCGCCCCCGCGATGCCGGGGCACCACTGGCCGTACGACCGCTAACAGGCCTCGCACGACGGGGCGTTGACCGGGGTCTGCTTCTTCTTGCGCTCGGGCAGCAGCCGCGACCCGGTGAGGCGGTCGCCGGAGATGTCGTCCGGGTTGGACAGGACACAGGTCTCCAGCGACAGACACCCGCAGCCGATGCAGTCCGTCAGATGGTTGCGCAGCCGGTTCAACTGCTTGATGCGCTCGTCGAGTTCGGAGCGCCAGGTCTCGGAGAGCCGCGCCCAGTCCTCGCGGGTCGGGGTGCGCTCCTCGGGGAGTTCGGAGAGGGCGTCCCGGATCGTGGCGAGCGGGATGCCCACACGCTGCGCGGCCCGCACGAAGGCGACCCGGCGCAGCACGTCGCGGCTGTAGCGGCGCTGGTTGCCCGAGGTGCGGCGGCTGCTGATCAGACCCTTGGACTCGTAGAAGTGCAGGGCGGACACGGCGGCCCCGCTGCGGGCGGACAGCTGACCGACCGTGAGCTCATGGACCTTCTCTGGAATCTGCGGCACTCCTCGAACCCTACTGCGCGGGTGCGATCGCCGTTGACAGCGGGCACCGCCCCCAGCATGCTGAGCAAGCGCTTGGACAGGTGAGGCGCAAAGGCAGCCGAAACATGCGAGAGAGGCAGGAACCGGGCATGGCAGAGCCGAGGATCTTCACCTCCGCCGACGAGCTGAAGGCCGGAGTGGGCGAGCCGCTCGGGTACAGCGACTGGCTGGAGATCGACCAGCACCGCATCGACCTGTTCGCCGACGCCACCGGAGACCACCAGTGGATCCACGTCGACCCGGCCCGCGCCGCGGCCGGCCCGTTCGGCACGACGATCGCGCACGGCTATCTGACGCTCTCCCTCCTCCCGGCCCTGGTACCGCAGGTGCTGCGCGTCGAGGGCATGAGGATGGGCATCAACTACGGCACGGAGAAGGTCCGCTTCCCCGCCCCCGTCCCGGTCGGCTCCCGCCTGCGCGCCACCGCCGTCCTGACGGACGTGGTGGAGGCGGGCGGCGGGGTACAGGTGACCGCGAAGGTCACGGTGGAGCGCGAGGGCGGCGAGAAGCCGGTGTGCGTGGCGGAGTCCGTGTCCCGGTACTTCTTCTGAGCGGACCCTCGGGCCGCTACTTCGGCTGCGCCCCCACCATCCGCAGCACCAGGTCCGCGTAGAGCGCGCCGACCTCGTCCGGGGTGCGGCGGCCCTGGGTGTTGAACCAGCGGGCCACGTCGATGCAGAGCGACAGGACCGCGAGCGTGGTGCCGGGGACGTCCGGGACGTCGAACTCGCCCGTCGCCACGCCCTCGTTGAGGATGCGCCGCACGGCGGCGTCGCTGCGGCGGCGCAGGCCCACGATCTCGGTGCGGTGCTCGGCGCCGAGCGCGTCGAGCTCGTACTGGACCACTCGGGCGGTCATGTGGTGCCCGGCGTGCCACCGTACGAAGGAGCGCACGGCGCCGTCGAGCCGGTCGGCGGCGGTTCCCGGGGCGTCCGCCGCCGTCTCCAGGATCTCCAGGGCCTTGTCGTGGCCGATCCGGCTGATCCGGTGGAGCAGCTCTTCCTTGGTCTTGTAGTGGATGTAGAGCGCGGCCGGGCTCATTCCGGCGCGGCCCGCGATGTCGCGGGTCGTCGTGGCGTGGTAGCCGCGCTCCGCGAAGGCCTCCACGGCGGCGACGAGCAGCCTCCGGGCGGCCTCGGGCGTGACCTCGCCCCACGGCTTGTCCTCGCCGCCCACCGTCTGCTCAGCCGCGTCCATCGCCTGCCCCTTTCTTCGGACGAACACCATACCCCGAAGGTGAGCAAGCGCTTAGGGTCGCGCCTACAGCTTCTGGAACGGGTCGTGCTCGGCGAGCAGCTTCTCCAGGCGGGCCTGGTCGACCCGGCTGACGATCTGCCCGGCCTCCTGGCGGTCGCGGACCACCTTGGCGAGCGTGAAGGCGGAGGTGACGAGGTAGAGGACGGCTATCCCGAGGAAGGCGCGCACCCAGGCGTCGGCCTGGAGCCGGGTGATGCCGATGGCCGTGGCCCCGATGGCGACGGCGAAGGACGCGACGGCCTGCCCGTAGTACGCGGCCGTGTTCTGCTGCTTGACCGGTGTCTCACTCATGCGCCCAGGATGCGGCGGATGTGGCCGGGGCCACATCCGCTCGCGTACTCAGGTCGTACTCAGAACGCCGAGACTCCCGTCTCCGCCCGGCCGATGATCAGCTTCTGGATCTGGCTGGTGCCCTCGTAGAGCGTCATCACGCGCGCGTCGCGGAGCAGCTTGCCGACCGGGTACTCGTCGATGTAGCCGTAACCGCCGTACACCTGAAGGGCGTTGCCGGCCGCGCGCACCGCGGCCTCGGAGGCGAACAGCTTCGCCTTGGAGGCGGCGGTGGCGAACTCCTCGCCCCGGTCGATGAGATCGGCGACCCGCCAGGTCAGCAGCCGGGCCGCGTCCACGTCCACGGAGATGTCGCTGATCAGCTCCTGGACCAGCTGGTGGTGCGCGATGGTCCGGCCGAACTGCTCGCGCTGCCCGGCGTACGCGACCGCCGCGTCCAGGGCCGCCCGCGCGATGCCGACACAGCCCGCCGCCACCGACATCCGCCCCTTGGCCAGCGCGGACATGGCGATCGAGAAGCCCTTGCCCTCCGGCCCGAGCAGCGCGTCGGCGGGGACGCGCACGTCCTGGAGGACCACCTCGGCGGTCGCCTGGCCGCGCAGGCCGAGCTTGCCGTGGATGGGGCGGCGGGAGAGACCGGGGGTGTCGGCCGGCACCAGGAAGGCGGAGACGCCCCGGTGTCCGGGGGTGTCGTTGGTGCGGGCGAAGAGCAGCACCACATCGGCCCAGGTGCCGTTGGTGATGAACATCTTGGAGCCGTTGATGACGTAGTCGCCGCCGTCGCGGACCGCCCGGGTGGCGAGGTTCCCGGCGTCGGAGCCGGTGCCGGGCTCGGTCAGACCGAAGCAGCCGAGCGCCTCGCCGGAGGCCAGGCGCGGCAGCCAGGCCCGCTTCTGCTCCTCGCTGCCCCAGTGCGCGAGCGTCTTGGCGACGAGGCCGAGCGAGACGGAGACGATGCCGCGCACCGACGAGTCGCCGCGCCCCAGCTCCTCGGTCACCAGGCAGTACGCGAGGTGGTCGCCGCCGGAGCCGCCGTACTCCTCGGGGATGGTGAGCCCGAGGAACCCGAGCGCGCCCAGCTTCTTCACGATCGACCTGTCGACGTTCTCGGCGCGGTCCCAGGCGACGGCGTACGGAGTGACCTCGCGGGCGGTGAAGTCCTCGGCGAGCCGCCGTACCGCGGCCTGCTCCTCGCTCAGCTCCAGGTTCATGCCGGCAGCTCCAGGTTCATGTCGCTCGCACCCGGGTAGTCCGGTCGGGCGGCCGGCCCGGGGTCGCTCGCACCCCGGGTTGTCCGGTCGGGCGGCCGGCCCGGTCTCCATTTAATTACCACTGCTAGTTTTCCGTACGCAGGCCTACTATGTGCCGCATGGCCCGACCGCGCAAGCCCCTCCTCAGCCACGACCGCATCGTCGCCGCGGCTAGCGCGCTCGTGGACGCCGAGGGGCTCGCGGCCGTCTCGACCCGCCGCCTCGCCGCCGAGCTGGGCGTCAGCGGGCCCTCCCTCTACAACCACTTCCGCACCAAGGACGAGATCCTGGAGGCGGTGGCGGACGCGACCTCCGCGCAGGTCGACCTGTCGATGTTCGAGGCGGGCGACGCCCGGGGCTGGCGCACCGCGCTGCACGACTGGGCCGTCGCCTACCGAGCGGTCCTCACCCGCCACCCCAACATCGTCCCGGTGCTGGCCCAGGGCCCCGGCCGCCGCCCGGCGGGCCTGCGGCTCGCGGACGCGGTGTTCGGCGCGATGGTCGCGGCGGGCTGGCCGCCCGCGCAGGCCACCCGCATCGGCGCGCTGATGCGGTACTTCATCATGGGCTCGGCCCTGGGCTCCTTCGCCCGCGGCTTCGTGGACGACGAGACGGCGTACGACCCGGCCGACTACCCCCACCTCGGCCAGGCGCATCTGCTGGCCGAGCGGCAGGAGGAGATCGACGAGGGCGCGTTCGGGACGGGGCTGCGGGCGCTCCTGGACGGGCTCCAGACGCAGTACGACGCACAGCCCCGCCGGTCCGCCGTCCACGGTTCGGCCCCCGCCGAAGGGTGACGGCGGCATCCTGGAGACATGACAACCACAAGGGGATCCGGACTGGCCGCGTTCGCCGCGCTGCTCGCCGACGAGACCCGGGCGGCCTTCTGTCTGGCACTCCTCGACGGGCGGGCCTGGACGGCCGGCGAGCTGGCGCGGTACGCGAAGGTCGCCCCTTCCACGGCCAGTGAGCACCTGGGCAAGCTGGTGGCGGGCGGACTGCTCTCCGAGGAGCGGCAGGGGCGGCACCGGTACGTACGCCTGGCCGACGCCGGGGTCGCCCACCTCGTCGAGGAGCTGGCGGCCCGTACGGCGCCCGCCCGGCCGCGCGACCTCCGGACCGCGTCCGCGGGCAGCGCGATGGCCCGCGGGCGCACCTGCTACGACCATCTCGCCGGCCGCCTCGGCATGACCATCACGGACGCGATGACCGTACGGGGGCTGCTCACCCAGGACGCCGGGTTCGCGCTGACGCGCGAAGGGGTGGGCTGGTACGAGGAGTTGGGGCTCGCCCTCGACCGCAAGGGCAAGCGCCCGCTGGTGCGCTCGTGCCTGGACTGGACCGAGCGCCGCCCCCATCTGGCCGGGGTGGCCGGAGCCGTGCTGTGCGCGCACGCGCTGGACGCCGGGTGGTGCGTACGGATCGGCTCCGAGCGGGCGGTCCGGGTGACGCCTGCGGGCGAGGAGGCCCTGTCCGAGCTGCTCGGGATCGAGAAGGCGAGCCTGCGGTGAGCGGCGTCCGGGGCGACGGAGGGCGGCGCCGAACAATTCGGTGAGCGCCGAACAGTTGTGGCCGTACCGTCGGCGTATGACGAACTCCTCGCACACCGGGCGCCGTTCGGAACGGCTCGCCCTCGCCGCCGCCGGGGTCTCCGTGGTGCTGTGGGCCTCGGCCTTCGTGTCGATCCGCAGCGCCGGTGACGCCTACTCCCCGGGGGCGCTCGCCCTGGGCCGGCTGCTCGCGGGCACCGCCGTGCTCGCCGTGCTCCTCCTCGCCCGGCGCGAGGGCCTCCCGCCGCGCGCCGCCTGGCGGGGCATAGCCGTCTCCGGGCTGCTGTGGTTCGGCCTCTACATGGTGGTGCTCAACTGGGGCGAACAGCAGGTCGACGCGGGGACGGCCGCCATGGTCGTCAACATCGGCCCGATCCTCATCGCGCTGCTCGGCGCCCGGTTCCTCGGGGAACGGCTGCCGCCCCGGCTGGTGGCGGGCATGGGCGTCTCGTTCGCGGGCGCGGTGGCCGTCGGTCTGTCGATGTCCGGCGACGGCGGCGCCAATGTGCTCGGGGTGGTGCTGTGCATGCTCGCGGCGGTGACGTACGCGGCCGGTGTCGTGGCGCAGAAGCCCGCACTCGCCCACGCCAGCGCCCTCCAAGTGACCTTCTTCGGCTGTCTGGTGGGGGCCGTGGTCTGTCTCCCGTTCAGCGCGCAGCTGGTGTCGGACGCCGCCGACGCGCCGCTCACGGCGACGCTGAACATGGTCTATCTGGGGGTCTTCCCGACCGCGCTCGCCTTCACGACCTGGGCGTACGCCCTGGCCCGTTCGACGGCGGGCCGCCTCGGCGCGACCACCTATGTGGTGCCCGCGCTGGTGGTGCTGATGTCCTGGCTGGTCCTCGACGAGGTCCCGGCGTGGCTCACCCTGGTCGGCGGCGCCCTCTGCCTCGCGGGCGTGGCGGTCTCGCGCTCCCGCCCCCGGCGCCGCACCGGGCGTACGGAACGCTCCCGCGGGTACCGTGCTTCGTCTGCGGACCGTGGCTGGCTGGTCGCGCAGTTCCCCGCGCCCCTGAAGGGGCGCGAGGCTGCGCCGGACCTCGACAAGGCCCCCTAGAACACCACCAGCGCCCGGCCGCCCTTGCCCGCGAGCATGTTGTCGAACGCGGCCGGGATCCCGTCGAGCCCGATCCGCTCCGACACCATCGCGCCCAGGTCGAGACGCCCGGCCCGGACGTGGCCGGCGAGGACCGGCAGGTCGCGCGCCGGGTCGCTGTTGCCGTAGACGCAGCCCGAGAGCGTACGGCCCCAGTGGAAGATCTCCAGGGCGTTGAAGGAGACCTGCTGGTCCTTGCCGCCGATGCCGACGACCGTGGTGCGCCCGCCGCGCCGGGTGGACTCCCAGGCGGTACGGATGGTCACCGCGCGGCCGACGCACTCCACGGCCACGTCCACCCCGTGGCCGCCGGTCAGCTTGCGGACGTCCTTGGCGGTCGTCTCCGAGGCGAGGACGAAGTCGGTGGCGCCCGCCCGCCGCGCCAGCTCCTCCTTGGCCGGGGAGACGTCGACCGCCACGATCCTGGCGGCGCCCGCGATCCGGGCCGACTGGATCGTGGCCAGGCCCACGCCGCCGACGCCGAACACCGCGACCGTCTCGCCCTCGCGCACCTTGGCCGAGTGGTGGATCGCGCCGTATCCGGTGAGGACCGCGCAGCCGAGCAGGGCGGCCTCGGTGAGCGGGATGCCCTCGGGCAGCGGCAGCAGACAGTTCTCGGCCACCACCGTCTCCTCGGCGAACGCGGCGACGTTGAGACCGGGGTGGAGCTCGGTCCCGGCGGAGGTGCGCGCGTACACCGCACCCGCGCCCGTCAGCGCGTTCACGCAGAGCCAGACCTCGCCGAGCGAGCAGGGGTGGCAACTGCCGCACGAAGGCGCCCAGTTGAGGACCACGCCGTCGCCGGGCGCCACCGAGGTGACCCCCTCGCCGACGGAGACGACCGTGCCCGCACCCTCGTGGCCGAGGACGGCGGGGACCGGCACGCGCATGGTGCCGTTGGTGAGCGACAGGTCGGAGTGGCAGACCCCGGCGGCGGCGAGGCGGACCCGCACCTGGCCGGGGCCGGGCTCGGGGAGTTCTATCTCGGTGACCTCCAGCGGGGAGCCGACGGAGGGAAGGACTGCGGCGCGGACCACGATGCTGCTCCCGGATTCAGAAGTACGGAAGTTCAGAAGTGCGGAAGCTCAGAAGTGCTGAGACGTCAGAACTGGAGGGACTTGGTCTGGAGGTACTCGGTCAGGCCGTGCGGGCCGAGCTCGCGGCCGACGCCCGACTGCTTGTACCCGCCGAACGGGGCCAGCGGATTGAACCGGCCGCCGTTGATGTCGACCTGCCCGGTGTCCATCCGCCGGGCGAAGGCGACCGCCTCGGCCTCGTCCCCGGCCCAGACCGCGCCCGCCAGCCCGTACACCGTGCCGTTGGCGATCCGCAGCGCGTCATCCTCGTCCTCGTACCGGATGAGCGAGACGACCGGGCCGAAGATCTCCTCCTGGGCGATGGTCATACCGGGTGCGACGTCGGCGAAAACGGTCGGTGCCACGTAGTACCCCTGCTCCAGCGGGGCCTCGGCGCCGCCCGCGACGAGTCGGGCGCCCTCCTCGACGCCCTTCGCGATGTACCCGCGCACCCGCTCCCGCTGCTTGGCGCTGACCAGCGGGCCGACGCGGTCGCCCGCCGGGTACTTGGCGACGGCGGCCCTGGCGAGCTCGACCGCCTCCTCGTACCGGTCGGTGTGGACCAGCATCCGCGTCCAGGCGCTGCACGTCTGACCCGCGTTGCTCATCACGTTGGCGATGCCGACGGCGACCGCCTTGGCCAGGTCGGCGGAGGGCAGGATGACGTTGGCGGACTTGCCGCCCAGCTCCAGGGCGACGCGCTTGACGGCCGCACCCGCCGTGGCGCCGATCTGCCGGCCCACGGCCGTCGAGCCGGTGAAGGAGACGAGGTCGACTCCGTCGTGCTCGGCGAGCGCCTGGCCCGCGACCGGGCCGAGTCCGGTGACCAGGTTGAACACCCCTGCGGGCAGCCCGGCTTCGTGTACCGCCCCGGCGAAGAGCCGTGCGGTGAGCGGGGTGTCCTCGGCGGGCTTGAGCACGACCGTGCAGCCCGCCGCGAGGGCGGGGGCCACCTTGGCGACGATCTGGTGCAGCGGGTAGTTCCATGGCGTGATCGCGCCGACCACGCCGACCGGCTCGTGGAAGACCGTGGAGTTCCCTATCCGCTCCTCGAAGCCGTACGAGGCGGCGAGTTCGGCGTACGAACCGGCGACCGCGATCGGCAGGCCGACGTGCACCTGCTGGGCGAACTGCTCGGGCGCGCCGAGCTCGGCGGTCACGGTCGCGGCGATCTCGTCCTTGCGGGCGGCGAGCCGGTCCCGCAGGGCGGCGATCAGGGCGGCGCGCCCGGCGGGCGGGGTCGCGGCCCAGCCCGGCAGCGCCGCGCGGGCCGCGCGCACCGCCGCGTCGACGTCCTCGGCGGTGCCCGCCGGGACGTGGGCGATGACCTGCTCGTCCGCCGGGTTCACCACGGCGATCGTGTCGCCGCCCGCAGCGGGCGTCCACCGGCCGCCTATGTACATCCCGTCGTGGGCGTTCATCGCGCTCCTCCTGAGCCTGGGGTCCTGCGTCTGGGTCCGGGGACCCAAACTAGCGCCGGTAGTTTTCCGGCACCAGGGGCCGCCCGGCCAGTCCCCGGGCGTCAGGAGGAGGTTATGCGGTCCGGCCCGGGCCCCGGACGGCGGTCAGATGGGCGAAGACGACGACGTTGCTCTCATAGCCCTTCTTGCGGTCGAACCTGCCGCCGCAGGTGATCAGCCGCAGCTCCGGCCGGTTCCGCGGGCCGTACACCTCCTCGTTGGGAAAGTGCGCCTTGTCGTACTTGCGGACCGCGTCCACCGTGTACACCGCGGTCCGGCCGTCGGCGCGCCGGGCCTCGACGAGCCTGCCGGGCCGCAGCACCGAGAGGTTGGCGAAGACGGCCGCCCCGGTGCGGGTGTCGCGGTGGCCGACGGCGACGGCGGTGCCGGTCTCGCCCGGGGTGGGCCCGCCCTGGAACCAGCCGACCAGCTTGGGGTTGTCGACCGGCGGGGTGGCCAGGCGCCGCCCCTGGTCGAGCCCGAGGCCGATGACCGGCGCCTTCAGGCTCAGATACGGGATGGCGAGACCGGTCGCCCTGGACGGCGGCAGCGGCCGGGGCGGGCGGGCGGTCGCCGTGGGCCCGGTGAGCCTGCCGGGCCCGGCCGGGGCCGGTGGCCTGGCGCCCGGCGGCCCCGGGGCCTGCTTGTCCCCGTCGGCCCCGGTGGGGGCCGAGGGCGTCGCCGCGCCCCCGGCCCCCACGGCGCCCATGGCGACCGGTGCGACCGACCCGTCGTCCTGGGCCCACCAGACGCCGCCGACGACCAGGGTCGCGGTTAGCGCCGCCGTCCGCGTCAGCCGGTAGGCGCGGGTGCGATGGAAGGGCCTGGGGGAACCTCTACGCGGCGCCATGGCGGCGGCGGCGCAGCCGTCGGACGAAGAGCACCCCGGAGATCCCGACCAGGCCGAGGGCCGCGATGCCCGCGGCCGGCGAGACGCCGTCGGTGAAGCCGTCGGTGCCGGCCAGCCCGCCGCCGCCGGCGTTCGGCCCGCCGTGGGGGCCGCCGCTGCCGCCGGTCGAGCCGCCGGTCGCACCGCCCGAGCTGGTGCCGACGGGGGCGCAGTCGACCTTGAAGACCTTGTGCTTGCCCGCGCCGTTGCCGCCGACGATGTTCCAGGTGAGCTTGTACTGCCCGTCCGGGAGAGTGAGCGGCACGGTGTGGCCGGCGCCGGTGGGGAGGGCGATGGTGCCGCTGAGGGTCGCGCCGCCCGCCCTGAGGGGCTGCGTCTGGATGGACCAGCTGATGTTCTGGCCCGTGTCGAAGTTGAACCCGTCGAGGTAGAACCCGCAGACCTTGGGCTCGTTGCGCTGGTCGGTGAACGGGGTGCCCAGGTTGTGGATCTTCACGTCGCCGTTGTCGCCGGGGGCGGCGTGTGCGGCGGGCGCCCCGGCCAGGGCGGCTCCCGTGAGCCCGAGGGCGAGGGCCGCGGCGGCGGTGACGGCAGGGCGGCGGACGGTGGGACGCGGGGGTGAGGTGGCAGGCATGCGCTTTCCTTTGAGTCAGATTGTCATATAAATCGACCTTTCATCTGACTCTCTTTCACACCCGCACGGCGAAACGGCGGAGCGGCGCCGGACGGGCCGTTGGATATCGCCCGTCCGGCGCAGCGCGCCGGTGTCCGCGCCCTGTGTCCCGGCCGCCTCAGATGATCCCGAAGAGGATGCCCGCGCCGAGGACCACCAGCGAGGTGAGCGCCGCCCACTTCACCGTGAACCGGGTGTGGTCGCCGAACTCGACCTTGGCCATGCCCACCAGGACGTACACGGCGGGAACGAGCGGGCTCGACATGTGCAGCGCCTGTCCGGCCAGCGAGGCGCGGGCGATCTCCACGGAGGAGACGCCGTGCGCGGCACCGGCCTCCGCGAGGACCGGCAGGACGCCGAAGTAGAAGCCGTCGTTGGACATGAAGTACGTGAGCGGCAGGCTCAGGACGCCGGTGACGAGCGCCATGTGCGGGCCCATGCCGTCGGGGACGGCGCCGACCAGCCAGTCCGCCATGTGCTTGACCATGCCGGTGCCGTTGAGGACACCGGTGAAGACGGCCGCGGCGAAGACCATGCCCGCCACGTTGACGACATTGTCGGAGTGGGCGGCGACCCGGGCCTTCTGGTCCGGCATGTGCGGGAAGTTGACGGTGAGCGCGAGCGCCGCGCCCAGCAGGAACAGCACCGGGATCGGCAGCCACTCCATGATCATGGCGGTGAGCAGCACCACGGTGAGGGCCGCGTTGAACCAGTACAGCTTGGGGCGCAGGGTCGCGCGCTTCGGGTCGAGCCCCTGGAATTCGGGCGCCTCGGGCAGATCCTGGTCCGACCCGCCGCCCGCGTTCGGGCGCGGCGGCTCGGAGCCGCCCGCCGCCACCAGTACCGTCTCGCTCTCCGGCTCCAGGACCTCGTCCAGCGTGAGGTAGCCGAGCCGCCTGCGCTCGCGGCGGCCGAGGACGTACGCGAGGACGAAGACCGCCACCAGGCCGACCGCGAGCGCAGGGATCATCGGGACGAAGATGTCGGACGCGTCGAGCTTGAGGGCGGTGGCGGCGCGGGCGGTCGGGCCGCCCCAGGGCAGGGTGTTCATCACGCCGTTGGCGGTGGCGGCGACTCCGGTCATCACCACGAGGCTCATCTTCAGCCGCTTGTAGAGCGGATACATCGCGGAGACCGTGATCATGAAGGTGGTCGAGCCGTCGCCGTCGAGCGAGACGATCGCGGCGAGCACCGCCGTACCGACGACCACCCGCACCGGGTCGGCCTTGCAGAACCGCAGGATGCCCCGGACGATCGGATCGAAGAGGCCGACGTCGATCATCACGCCGAAATAGATGATCGCGAACATCAGCATCGCGGCGGTCGGCGCCAGCTTGCCCACGCCGTCGACCACGTAGTCGCCGAGATGGGCGCCCTTGCCCACGAAGACGCAGAAGAGGGCGGGGATCAGAACCAGCGCCGCGATGGGCGACAGCTTCTTCAGCATGATCAGAACCAGGAAGGTCGCGATCATGGTGAAGCCGAGGACGGTCAGCATGGAGGACACCTAACGTTCACCCTTGAACTCCCACCAGGGGGCTGGCGGTGGGATGACGTTAGGTCGGCCCTTCCGGCGTTAACAAGATGTTGACACGTGAGCAATACGAGCAAAACCCCAGGTCAACGAAGTGCGACCAGTTCGACCGGGAAACCGTTGAGCACCGCCGTCCCCGACAGCGGGTCCAGGCGCGAGCCGTCGAGCAGCTGGTTGACGTTGACCCCGGGCTGCCCCGCGGCGACCCCGAGCCGGGTCCCGGGGCGGTTGTGCCCCCACCCGTGCGGAAGGCTGACCACACCCGTACGGACGGAGTCGGTGATCTCCACGGGCGCCGCCACCTCGCCGCCGTCCGCCTTGACGCGTACGGGATCGCCGTCGCGCAGACCGAGGCGCGCCGCGTCCTCGGGGTGTACCTGGAGGGTGCAGCGATTGGAACCGCCGTTCAGGGACGGGATGTTGTGCAGCCAGCTGTTGTTGGAGCGCAGATGGCGCCGGCCGACCAGGACGAGCCCGTCCGGGCGGGCGCCGAGGGCCGCGCGCAGCCGGGGCAGATCGCCGGCGACCGGTGCGGGCAGCAGCTCGATCCGCCCGCTGCGGGTCCGCAGCACCTGCGGCAGCCGGGGCTCCAGGGGGCCGAGGTCGATACCGTGCGGATGGGCGAGGACCCGCTCCAGGCTGAGGCCGTCCGGGGCGGCGCCGAAGCCGTCGCCGTAGGGGCCGAGCCGCAGCATCATGTCGAGCCGCCGCTCGGGACCGTTCTCCCCGGTCAGCGCTGCGGCGAGCTCCTTCGGATCGCGTCCGTGCACGGCCGAGTGCGGGTCGGCCACGGCCTTGCCCAGCGTACGGTCGACGACCATCGCGTCCACGGCGTCCGCCGGGGCGCCGTGCATACCGGTCGCCGCGAGGACGAGCCGGGCGTGGATCTCGCACTCGTCCAGCCTGTCCTCGGCGAGCGGTACGGCGGGCCGGGTGTAGCGGACCTGGTTGCGCACGGCGAGCGCGTTGAAGGCGAAGTCGAAGTGGGCGCTCTGCGAGGGCGGCGGCGGGGGCAGTACGACGTCGGCGTGGCGCGAGGTCTCGTTGAGGTACGGGTCGACGCTGACCATGAAGTCGAGCCCGGCCAGGGCGCGGTCGAGCCGGTCGCCGTCGGGGGCGGAGAGCACCGGGTTGGCGGCACAGACGATCAGCGCCCGGACCTTCCCCTCGCCCGGCGTCTCGATCTCCTCGGCGAGCGCGGCCGCCGGCAGCTCGGACTTGGCCTCCGGGTGGCCGCCGACCCGGCTGCGCCAGCGGCCGATCTCGAACCCCTTGCCGGGCCCGGCCGGACGCGGGGCGCGGTCGGTGGCGGAGAGCGGGAACAGCGCGCCGCCGGGCCGGTCCAGATTGCCGGTGAGGATGTTGAGGACGTCGACGAGCCAGCTGGCGAGGGTGCCGTGCTCCACCGTGCAGCTGCCGATGCGGCCGTAGACGGCGGCGGTGGGCGCGGCCGCGAGCTCCCGGGCGAGGACGCGGATCTCGTCCGGGTCGAGGTCGCAGGCCGCCCCGGCCGCCCCGGGGGTGAACTCCCGTACGGCCTCCTGGACTTCGGCCAGCCCCTCCACCCGGTCCGCGAGCTCCCCGAGCGAGGTCAGCTCCTCCTCGAAGAGGACATGGGCGAGCGCGGCGAGCAGCAGCGCGTCGGTACCGGGCCGCGGGGCCAGATGCCGGTCGGCCAGCTTGGCGGTACGGGTGCGGCGCGGGTCGACGACCGTGAGGGTGCCACCGCGCCGGCGCAGCGCCTTGAGCTTGCCGGGGAAGTCGGGCGCGGTGCACAGGCTCCCGTTGGACTCCAGGGGGTTGGCGCCGAGCAGCAGCAGATGGTCCGTGCGGTCGAGGTCCGGCACCGGGATGGCGAACGGGTCGCCGAAGAGCAGCCCGCTGGAGACGTGCTTGGGCATCTGGTCGAGGGTGCTGGCGGTGAAGAGGCTGCGGGTGTGCAGCCCGCCGAGCAGTACGGGCGGGTAGAGGGCCCCGGCCATGGTGTGGACGTTGGGGTTGCCGAGCACGACCCCGACGGCGTCGGCGCCGTACGTCTCGACCACCGGCCGCAGCCGCGCGGCGACCAGGTCGAACGCCTCGTCCCAAGTCGCCTGCTCCAGCCTGCCGCCGCGGCGGACCAGGGGCGCGGTGAGCCGGTCGGGGTCACTGTCGACCTCGCCGAAGGAGGCGCCCTTGGGGCAGATGAACCCCTGGCTGAACACATCGTCCCGGTCGCCGCGGGCACCGGTGACCCGGGTCCCCTCGACGGTCAGGGTCAGCCCGCAAGTGGCTTCGCAGAGGGGGCAGATGCGGAGTGCGGACATGGGGGGTCCTCCCCGGGGGCGGCGGGTGGTGACGCGCGGGCGGTTTTGAGCATACCGACCGGTAGGCATGGTGGCGAGGGCTGAGGAGCACCGGGGTGCTCGGGAGCACCGGGGTGCTCGGGAGCACCGGGGACTGGGAAACCCCGAGGGCCGAGGAGGACCGTTGCCGCCGCGCCGTGGCCGAGGGCTCAGCCCAGGGTCCTGGCCAGATACGCGTGCAGCAGCGCCCGGGTCTCGGACACGATGCCCGGGTCCCCGTCCGGGTCGGTGCGGAAGGCGAGCCGCAGCAGGGCGTCCGCCGCCTCCACCGCGACCAGGATGGTCCGGCGCAGCTCGGCGTCGGGGGCGCGGCCGAACTGGGCCGGAAGCAGCTCGGCGAGCCGGTCGGCCAGGAGGTGGTTGGCGTCGGTGGCGGGGTCGACGACCGGCTGCGGGCCGCCGAAGTCGACCAGGTTGAACCCGGGCACGGTCTTCTTCAGGACCAGGTACTCGTCGAGCACCGCGTCGATCGCCCCGCGCCAGTCTTCGGCCTCGATCGTGACGAGCCGGGCACCGACGATCTCCGCGAACCGGTCCAGATTGCGGGCGGCGAGCGCCTCCGCGAGCGCCCGCTTGTTGCTGAAGAAGCGGTAGACCGAGCCGATGGGCACCCCGGCCCGCTGGGCGACGGCCCGGGTCGAGAGCTCGTCGTAACCGGTCTCGTCCAGGAGCTCGGCGCAGGCGTCCAGGATGCGGCTGAGGCGCTCGGCGCTGCGCTGCTGCACCGGTGCGCGGCGGAGGTTCGCATGGGGCACGGGCCCCATCATGCCGCTCCCGGCCGGTTTTGCCGTTGACGCGGTCGCATCTGAATCCTACGGTGACCCATAGGATTGCAGGATTCTTCGGCGGCGGGAGCGGTAGATGACGACCAGCAGCGAGCAGGCCAGGAAGACGGCGGAGGCGCTGACGTACTCTCCCGGGTTCGGCAACGAGCACAGCTCGGAGGCGGTTCCCGGCGCCCTGCCGCATGGCCGGAACTCGCCGCAGCGCGCCCCCCTCGGGCTCTACGCGGAGCAGCTGAGCGGCTCCGCGTTCACCGAGCCGAGGGCGCACAACCGCCGCTCCTGGCTGTACCGGATCACGCCGTCGGCCGCGCACCCCGCCTTCGTCCGCACCGACAACGGCCGGCTGCGCAGCGCGCCCTTCACCGAGGCCGTGCCCGACCCCAACCGGCTGCGCTGGAACCCGCTGCCCGAGCCGGAGCAGGGCACGGACTGGCTGGCGGGCCTGTGGACGCTGGGCGGCAACGGCGACGCCACCCAGCGCACCGGCATGGCGGTGCACCTCTACCACGCCAACGCCCCCATGGACCGGGTCTTCAGCGACGCGGACGGCGAGCTGCTGATCGTCCCCGAGCACGGCGGACTGCTGCTGCGCACCGAGTTCGGCCTGCTCGCGGCCCGCCCCGGCGAGGTCGCACTGATCCCGCGCGGCGTGCGCTTCCGGGTCGAGCTCCTTGACGAGACGGCCCGCGGTTACGTGTGCGAGAACTACGGCCAGCCGTTCCAGCTCCCCGACCTCGGCCCGATCGGCGCCAACGGCCTCGCCAACGCCCGCGACTTCCTGGCGCCGGTCGCGGCGTACGAGGAGGTCGAGGGCCCGGTGGAGGTGGTGAACAAGTTCTGCGGCAACCTCTGGTCGGCGCGGTACGACCACTCCCCGCTGGACGTGGTCGCGTGGCACGGCAACCACGTCCCGTACGTGTACGACCTGCGCCGCTTCAACGTCATCGGCACGATCTCGTACGACCACCCGGACCCGTCGATCTTCACGGTCCTCACCTCCCCGTCGGACACCCCCGGCCTCGCGGGCGTCGACTTCGTCGTCTTCGCGCCGCGCTGGCTGGTGGGCGAGGACACGTTCCGGCCGCCGTACTTCCACCGGAACGTGATGAGCGAGTACATGGGCCTGATCGAGGGCGCCTACGACGCCAAGGCGGAGGGGTTCGTGCCCGGCGGCGGCTCGCTGCACAACATGATGTCGGCGCACGGCCCCGACCGGGAGACGTTCGACAAGGCGAGCGCGGCGGAACTGAAGCCGCAGAAGATCGACGACGGCCTCGCGTTCATGTTCGAGACCCGGTGGCCGGTGACGGCGACGGAACAGGCGGCGTCGGCGGAGCATCTGCAGCGGGGGTACGACGAGGTGTGGCGGGGGCTGGAGCGCCACTTCCGCGCGTGATGCGGGGGGGGGCGGGGCTCGGCTCGCTTGCCGGGCGGGGTGCTGCCGGGTCGGGCTCGCCTGCCGGGGCGGGTGCTGCCGGGCCCGGCGACGCTTGCCCGGGCAGGTGCTGCCGGACTCGGATCGCCTACCGGCGCGGGTGCTGCCGAGCCCGGCGCCGCTTGCCCGGGCAGGTGCTGCCGGACTCGGATCGCCTACCGGCGCGGGTGCTGCCGGTTGCGCCCGGCCTGCTCCCCCGGCCGGTGCTGCCGGGCCCCGCTCGCTCGTCCGGACCGGGCTGCGCCGGCCCCCCGGCCTCCCGGATCCTGATCAGTACCTTCCGCTTCGCCCCAGAGCCTGATACGGAATCCCCGTGACCTCCTCGACCCCCTCCCCCACTCCCCCGGCCTCCTCCTTCGCTCCCGACTCGCTGGTCCTCAACCGCAAGCTGCCGCTCTGGTACCAGGTCTCGCAGTCCCTGCGCGCGTCGATACTCGGCCGCACCCCGGACGCCTCGCTGCGGCTGCCCACCGAGGAGCGGCTGGCCGCGCACTACGGGGTGAGCGTGCTGACCATGCGGCAGGCGCTGAAGGAGCTGGAGGAGGAAGGGCTGATCACCCGGCACCGGCGGCGCGGCACGTTCATCGAGCCGGCCGCGCGGCGCGGGGCGCCGGTGCGGCTGCTCGGCTCGATCGACGCGATCGTGGCGCAGCAGTCGGGCGAGCCGACGACGGTGCTCGGGCACGGGCCGGAACCGGTGCCGGGGGAACTCGCGGAGTACTTCCCCGACTGCGCGTCGGTCGTCTCCTACCGGCGCCTGCGGCGGGACGGGGAGAGCGGGGAGCCCACCAACTGGGCGGAGAACGCCGTACGTCCGGAGCTCGCGGCCGGGATCGACGTGTCCGACCTCGAACGGTGGCCCATGACGAAGGTGCTGCGGGACACGGTGGGGGTGCGGATCAGCCGGATCACGGACACGGTGGAGGCTCGGCTGGCGGATCCGGTGACGGCGGAACTCCTTGAGGTGCCGCTGCTGTCGCCGATCCTGCACTACACGGGGGTGACGTACGACGCGGCGGGCCGGGTGGTGGACGTCGCCCGCATCCGGTACCGGGGGGACCGGTTCTCGTTCTCGGTGACGGTGGAGGCCCGTTGATCTGTCCCCCACCCCGCCCCTTCCCGAGGTGACATGCGCGGCTCCGCCGCGTGGCCTCCGGGGGTGGGTGGGGGTGAAGGTGGTTGTCCCGGGGACTCCGCCCCCGGACCCCCGGGACGGGCCCGCGGCCCCGGCACCCCGCTTTCGGGGCCCGCCCCGGCCCCCGGCACGAGGGTGGGCCGGTTACCTGGGCTGCGCCCCGTGCCCGTTCGTCTGCGGGCCGTATGTGGCTGGTCGCGCCCACGCGGCGGCGCCGCACATGTCACAGCCCCCCGCTCCAGAAGGGGCGGGAGCTTCGCTCCCTGCCCCCCGGCTCCTCAAGCGCCGGAGGGCTGAAATGTGGCCGGGCCCCCTTCGGCCTGCCTTGAGGGGCGCGGGGAACTGCGCGACCAGCCCCCGCCGAACCCGCGGACGAACCGAGGGGGTCCGGGGGCAGCGCCCCCGGGAAGCGAGCCTCAACCCCCCACCCGGCCGCCCGCCCAGGGCTTGAGGGAACGGGCGGGTGGGGGCACAACCACCCGTCGGACGCCTAGCATTGCCCCCCGTGAGTGACGACCTGCAGCCGCTCGACGCCCTGATGCCGTGGTCCGTGGCGCCCCTACGCCCGGGACGAACCTGGGTCACCGCCCCCGACGACCGCACGCTCAGAACCCGCTGGAACGCCCTCGTCCAAGCAGACAGCACCACCCGCGAACACCTCTTCCGCCCCACCCGCACCCGCACCCTCCACACCCGCGTCGCCGCCCTCCCCCTCCGCCCCACCAGCACCGCCCCCCTGGCCCTGGAGTCCGGCCCCTGCCCCACCCCCCTCCGCTTCACCCACGGCCCCTTCGACCAGCAGTGGCTGATACCCGATCACCGCCTCCTGGACGCCGCCCGCCCGGAGCTGTGGCGCGTCGCCGACGAGCGGCAGGTGTTCGTCGTGGAGCAGGGGTACCTGCCGAAGGCCGGCGGCCCCGCCCTCACCGTCTCCGCCCTGCTCCCCGACGGCCGCTCCCCCGCAGGCCGCCCGGGCCGGATCCGCCCCCTCTACCGCCGCCCGGGCGCCACAGAACCCAACCTCACCCCGGGCCTGCTCCCCTTCCTCGGCAAGGCGTACGGACACGACGTCACCCCCGAGGACCTGCTCGCCTGGATCGTGGCGGCCGCGCAGCCCTCGCCCGCCGGGTGCGTGCTGCCGCTCACCGCCGACCCGCTGCTCTGGGAGCGGGGCGTCGGGCTGGGGCACCGGATCGTCGAGCTGACCGTGCGCGGGGCGCGCGGTGGTGAGAAGCCCCGGCTGCCCGGCGGACGGCGGCCGTATGTACGGGCCGCGATCCCGGCCCGGCCTGACACCCTGCGGTACGACCCGGAGGACGAGAGCCTGTACCTCGGCGAGGGCCGGATCTCCCCCGTCCCGCCGGGCGCCTGGGAGTTCGAGGTGAGCGGCGTACGCGTACTGGAGCTGTGGTTCGAGCAGCGGACCGAGAGCGGCGAGCCCGGCACCCTGGAGGCCGTCCGGCCCGCCTCCTGGCCGCAGGAGTGGACCTCCGAGCTCCTTGAGCTCATCACCGTGCTGGCCCTGCTCGACGAACTGCGGCCGCGGCAGCGGGAGCTGGCCGACGGGCCCCGTCTCGCCCGGGACCGGCTCGTCGAGGCGCGTGTCCTGCCCGTACCACCGGCGGCCCGCCGCCCCGCCTCCGTACTCGACCATCACGAAGAGGGCCCGGACGGCCAGCTGGCCCTCCTCTGATCCACAAGCAGACCCGTGACAAAAGTGGTCCGGCCACGATAAGCACGGCCCCATGAGCACTCCGCAGCCCCTCCCCTCGACGGGATCACGGTCGTCGCCGTGGAACAGGCCGTCTCCGCCCCGTTCGCCCCCCTCCCCCAAGCTCTCAAGGAGCAGGGGGGACCCCCATGCTCGCCGATCTCGGCGCCCGGGTGATCAAGGTCGAGCGGCCCGACGGCGGCGACTTCGCCCGGCACTACGACACCGCCGCCCGTGGCCTCGCCTCGCACTTCGTCTGGTGCAACCGGGGCAAGGAGTCGATCGCCCTCGATCCGAAGGACCCGCGCGGGCTCGACGTCCTGCGGCGGCTGATCGCCGGGGCCGATGTGTTTGTGCAGAACCTGGCGCACGGGGCCGCGGCGAGGATGGGCCTGGACGCGGCCACGCTCTGCGCCGCCCACCCCCGGCTGGTCGCGGTCGACATATCGGGGTACGGGGCCGACGGGCCGTACGCGCACAAGCGGGCGTACGACATGCTCGTCCAGTACGAGGCCGGTCTGGTCTCCGTGACGGGGACGCCGGAGCAGCCCGTGAAGGCGGGGATCCCGGCCGCAGACATCGCCGCCGCCATGTACGCCTACTCGGGCGTTCTCGCGGCGCTGCTGCCCGGGGTACGACCGGCCGGGGCGGCCCGGTGGAGATCTCGATGCTGGAGTCGCTGGCGGAGTGGCTGGGGGCATCCCCTGCACCATGTGATGCACGGGGGGACGGAACCGGCGCGCACCGGGGTCGCGCACGCCGTCATCGCCCCGTACAACGCCTGTGCGACGGCGGACGGCCAGGTGCTGCTCTCCGTACAGAACGACCGCGAGTGGCGGAAGCTGACCGAACAGGTCCTGGGGCGACCGGAGTTGGCCGAAGATCCGGCGTACGCGACCAACACCGCACGGGCCGCGCACCGGGCGGAGACGGACAAGGCGGTCGGTGAGGCGCTGGCCGGGATGACCGCCGCCGAGGCGATCGGCGCCTGGAGGCCGCGGGCATCGCGTGCGCGCGGCTCAACACGGTCACGGAGGTCGCCGCGCATCCACAGCTCGCGGCGCGCGACCTTCCCCAAGCTCTGCGTGAGCAGGGGAGACCCCACTGCGGGAGGTGGACTCGGCGGTGGGGCCGCTGCGCGCGCCGCTGCCGCCGGTCGTTCTGCCGGGCGGCGCCGAGCCGAGGATGGGTGCGGTGCCGGCGCTGGGCGAGCACACCGAAGCGCTGCTGCGAGCCCTGGGGATGACAGAGGAGCTGACAGCAGCGCTGCGCCGGGACGGCGTGATCGCCTGAGTGTGGATCAGGAAGTCAATGAGTTCTCAGGACATCGGTTCCCCGGGACGCCGGTTTCTCGGGGGAGTCACTGATCGTGAGCTGTCGTGGCTTCAGCCGCGGCTACCGAAGAGCGAGCGGCGAAGGCGCCGCAGCGGGGCGAAGAGCGAGACGCGGGCGCTCTTGCTCCTCCGGCTGTGCGCGACGTCACGCGAGGTCAGTTCACGCATCAGCAAAGTCGCCTCGGCCGACTCCCGCAGCGGGACGGCGGGGCCGCCCAGCACCGAGAGATGGCGGTCGAGCCGCGAGCTGGTCGCACTGCTCCCGCAGGTGATGGCAGGTACTCGCGCCCTGCTGCGCACTGTTATCTGTTCCATGTCACTCCCCACCCATACGAGGGCACCCGGCCCCGGGCAGGGTAACCCTATCGCCCTCGCAACACACTCGTGTATCCCGGTGGTGGGATTCACCTCTCCCGGGAAGGGGTTGACACGAGGCGCCGATTACTCTCTGAATATGCCTGATTCCAGGGCGAGTTGGACAACGCGTCCGAGGGGGCCGCTACCGCGCTGACCTGAGCTAACGTGGAGAGGATCCGCCGTTGTGGTCGCGCCCTCGCCGAGGAGGCCCGCCAGTGAGCGAAGTGCCGGGCAGTGAAGAGCGCGTGATCGGGGGCCGCTACCGACTGCTGTCCCCGCTCGGCCGCGGCGGCATGGGCGAGGTGTGGCGGGCGCGCGACGAGGTGCTGGGGCGCGAGGTCGCGGTCAAGGAGGTCCGGGCGCCGGCCGGGCTGGATTCCCCCGACGAACAACGGCTGTACGCACGCCTGGAGCGGGAGGCGTGGGCCGCGGCCCGGATCTCGCACCGCAATGTGGTGACGGTCTACGACGTGGCGACCCACGACGGCCGCCCCTGGATCGTGATGGAACTGGTGCGCGGACTCTCACTCTCCGACGTACTGGAGGCGGACGGGCCGCTGTCCCCGCAGCGCGCCGGGCACATCGGCGCCGAGATCATGGCGGCCCTGCGCGCCGCGCACGACGCCGGGGTGCTGCACCGCGATGTGAAGCCCGCCAACGTGCTGCTCGCCAACGACGGCCGGGTGGTCCTCACCGACTTCGGGATCGCCATGGTGGCGGGCACCTCCACGCTCACCCTGACGGGCGAGGTGATCGGGTCGCCCGAATTCCTCTCCCCCGAACAGGCGTTGGGGCGCACGCCGGGGCCCGCGTCGGACCTGTGGTCACTGGGTGTGCTCCTGTACGCGGCCGTCGAGGGCAGCTCGCCGTTCCGCCAGGCGACCCCGCTCTCCACCCTGCGGGCCGTGGTCGACGAGGAGCTGCCGCCGCCGCGCCGGGCGGGCGCGCTCGCCCCGGTGATCGGGGGGCTGCTGCGCAAGGACCCGGCCGAGCGGCTGTCGCCGGAGGAGGCCGAGCACCAGCTGCGCGTGGTGGGCGCCGGTGGTGAGGTACGGGACGTTCCGCCGCCGCACCCCGGGGCGTACGGGCCGACGGTCACTTCTGGGACGCCGGGCCACGGCCGGACGCCGCCGCTGCCGCTCCCGGTGGCGCCGGGAGCGTACGGACCGCGGACCTCGGAGCCCTCGACGGGCCGCCAAAGGCAGGCGGGCGCCGTGCTGTTGGCCGGAGCCCTGATCCTGCTGCTCGCACTGGGCGGCCTCGCGTGGGCCCTGGCGCACAGCGGAGACGGCGCAGGAGGCGACAAAGACGCGGGCACACCCTCCGCACCGGGCCCGGTCTCGCACTCCACGCCGCACACCAGCAGCGCGGCCACCAGGAGCCACAGCGCCCCGAGCGCCACCACGGGCACCACCGGCACCCCCAGTTCCAGCCCAAGCAGCTCGTCGGCGCCCGCGCAGTCCGTGAAGGTCTCCCTCCAGAGTGTTCGCGGACGTTACGAGGGAACGTGCCCGCCGCCGGACGGTGCGGCTCCGGCCGTGGTCGCCACCTTCACCGTGGGCCGTACGCCGGTGGACGTCCAGTACCGCTGGGTGACGGCGGCCGGGGAGTCGTCCGACCCGGGCTGGAAGACGCTGAGCTTCGGGCCCGGTGACGCCAGGAGCAGACAGGTGCAGCACATCGAGTCGGGGTTCGAGGCCGGCGAGACGGTCCACAACGCGGTGCGGCTGGAGGTGCGCTCGCCGGTCGCGGCGAACTCCAACTCCGTTTCCTACGCGGTCACTTGTACGGAGAAGACCCCGACGGGCAGGGCCTCCTCCTCGTACACGGCGCCGGCGGGCGGTGGCTCGGGTTCACCCGCCGGCTGAGTGACGTCGGCCCGGGATCAGGCGACGCCCGCGAAGGTGGGCAGGTAGGCGCCGGACTGACCGGCGGCGGTCGGGTGGTAGGACTCGCCGATGTTGGTCCAGACGAGGCTGTTCAGCCAGGAGTTGCTGGAGCAGATCTCATGGTTGACGTAGGACGGGACGACCGAGGCGAAGGTGTAGCCGTGGTCGGCCGCGCGCTTGGCGGTGACGGTGTTCAGCTCGTCCGCCGCGCCGTTGATCGCCGCGCGCGAGGTGTCGCTCAGCCCGCCGAAGCAGCTGCCGCCGATCTTGTAGAAGTGCGGGTAGCCGATGACGACGACATGGGCGTTCGGCGCCTTGGCTCTGATCGCGCTGTAGACGGAGTCGAGCTTTCCGGGCAGGACGGTGTCGGCGTAGGTGCGCGCCTGGTTGATGCGGTTGATGCAGGTGGACTGCGAGTTCAGGACGCAGGTGGTCATGACGTCGGCGAAGCCCGCGTCATTGCCGCCGATGGTGATGGACACGAGGTCGGTGGAGGAGTTGAGCGGGCCGAGCTGCTTGGCGGTCACATCGTCGGTGACCGCGCCCGAACACGCGGTGAAGGCGAACGAGGCGGGGGCGTGGGACGCCGCCCAGAGGGACGGGTAGGCCTTGGGCGAGCGCTTGCAGGAGCCGCTGGAGCTGTCGTACGTACCGGTTCCCACTCCTGAGGAGTAGGAGTCGCCGAGCGCCACGTAGTCGGTGCCTGTGGCCTGGGTAGCGGCGTTGGCCACGCCTGCCCCGGTGAGGGCGAAGGCTGCGGCCAGGAAGATCGACGACGCATAGGCCGTCATACGGGAGAGCTTCATGTGGGGGCCTCCTAGTGCGGGATATCCGCCACAGATGTCGTACCAGCGAGTAGGGATCACCGGAAGTGGACATGCCAAGAACTTTCAGAAATCCGCTCCAACGGGGGAACCCCTGACCCTGAGTTTCCGTCAATTGACCTTCGCTGCACGGAAGTTCACCTGCACGCCCCTTGCCTTGACGGCCTCCTGGGGGTGCGCCACATTGAAACCTCGCTCACCCACACAGAGGATCAGAGTGGCCCGGACGGCATCGGCCCCACGGGGTCCGCGACATGACAGGCCATCGGTTCACGCGGACCTGACGGCGGTCGCGAGCGGCGCCGCGCTCGCCGTGTCCGGAGCCGGTGCCGTACTCGCGTACATTCCGCTGGATTCGCCGCTGCGCGCCCCGTTGGCGCTGTTCTTCTTGATCGCCGCGCCCGCCGAGGCGCTGTTTTTCTCCTTGCGCCGACTGGAACCGCTCACCCGCGCGGTGGCGTCGTTCTCCGGGGCGGTATTCATCGATCTGGTGATCGCCGAAATCACGGCGGCCGCCCATGTCCGGTCCGTACGTGGCGAGATCATGGCGGTCGCCTTGATCAGCTTTCTTCTTTTCCTGGCGGGAACAGGAGTAAATAACTCCACAAATGACCGGTCGAGAACGGTCAAAAACCCGAAAACGTGAGGCCACGCTCCAAGGTCTTGCCATACAGTCCCAATCATCAATACCGTCTTACATCCACCCGCATCGGTCCATCATGCAAAGCGGCTCCAGGGGAGGGCTCAAGCGTCGCGATGGTGTGCCGGGGCGGGGCGCGCTAGGGGGGTACCGTGCTCGGTCTTCGTGCGTCGTCGTCGACCGGTCGCGGGCCGCGCGGCCAGCAAAGCCAGCTCACCCACACAGCACGGAATGCAAGACCTTCATGGCGGAATGCCAGCCCGTCATGACCGGGGTGAGAACCCCCCTTTCGTAACCGGACACACTTCCGGACCGCCCGGGGGCGGGCGGTCCACCGGACGAGAGGGTCAGAGACTCGTGAGCTCTTTTGTGCGCCCGGACAGCCGGGAACAAGATCCATCGGCCGAATTGCCGGGCCGGGAGGCGGACGGCCCCGCGTTGATCGCGACGGCCGATGACTCCGCCGCCCGAATACCGGCCTTTTCCGCGCACTACCGCGCGGTCTCGCCGAATCTCGCGATCGCGCCGCCGGTCAGCGTCGTGATCCCCGCCATGAACGAGGCGGAAAACCTCCCGTACGTCTTCAGGACACTTCCGGACTGGATCCACGAAGTCGTCCTGGTCGACGGGAATTCCACCGACGACACCGTGCAGGTCGCCCGTGAACTGTGGCCCGACGTCAAGGTCGTCAAGCAGGTCGGAAAGGGCAAGGGAGACGCCCTCATCAGCGGATTCGCCGCCTGCACCGGCGACATCATCGTGATGGTCGACGCGGACGGCTCGGCCCACGGCGAGGAGATCGTCAGCTATGTGTCCGCCCTGGTCGGCGGCGCCGACTTCGCCAAGGGCTCCCGCTTCGCCAACTGCGGCGGCACGGACGACATGACACCCGTCCGCAAGCTCGGCAACTGGGCCCTGTGCGCCATCGTCAACCGCAAGTTCGGCGCCCGCTACACCGACCTCTGCTACGGCTACAACGCCTTCTGGAAGCACTGCCTCGACAAGATCGTCCTCGACTGCAGCGGCTTCGAGATAGAGACCCTGATCAACATCCGGATCGTCAAGGCCGGTCTGCGGGTCCAGGAGGTGCCCAGTCACGAGTACAACCGGATCCACGGCGTCTCCAACCTCAGCGCCGTGCGCGACGGCATCCGGGTGCTCAAGGTGATCCTCAGGGAGAAGGCCGTGCCCCGCAGCCACCGTCGGCCGCAGGTGACCGGCCTCAACGCCAGGCGAGGAGAAGCATCTTGACCGATCGTCAGACACGCGACTTCTCCGTGGTGATCTGCGTGTACACCGAGGACCGCTGGGAGGACATCCTCGCGGCGGTCGCCTCGGTGCGCCACCAGTCGCGGCCGGCCCTGGAGACCCTGCTGGTCGTGGACCACAACCCGGCGCTGCTCGAACGGCTGGGCGGGGAGTACAAGGAGTGCGCGGCGGACGGGGAGGTGCGGGTGCTCGCCAACGCGGGCCCCCGCGGCCTCTCGGCCGGCCGCAACACCGGGATCGCCGCGGCGCGGGGCGCGTTCGTGGCCTTCCTGGACGACGACGCCGTGGCCGAGCGCGACTGGCTGCGGCACTTCCACGAGGGATACGCCGACCCCCGGGTGATGGCGGTCGGCGGGCGCACCGAGCCCGCCTGGGCCTGCGGACGCCGGCCGGCCTGGTTCCCCGAGGAGTTCGACTGGGTGGTGGGCTGTACGTACCGGGGCCTGCCGCCCGGCCGGGTGCGGGTCCGCAACGTCCTGGGCGGCAACGCCTCCTTCCGGCGCACGGCGTTCGACGCGGCCGGGGGCTTCGCCACCGGCATCGGCCGCGACGGCGACAAACGGCCGCTGGGCTGCGAGGAGACGGAGCTCTGCATCCGGCTCTCACGGGCCCTGCCCGACGCGGTGCTCCTGATCGACGACCGCGCGGTGATCCACCACCGCGTCCCGCCCGCCCGCGAGCAGTTCGGCTACTTCCGCACGCGTACGTACGCCGAGGGCCTCTCCAAAGCGCTGGTCGCCCGGAGCGTGGGAGCCGGCAGGGGGCTGGAGTCGGAGCGCCGCTATACGACGAGGGTGCTTCCGGCCGGTGTCGTACGGGGGCTGCGCGACGCGCTGCTCGGACGGGCGGGCGGGGCGGGGCGCGCGGGCGCGATCGTGACGGGCGTCGCGGTGGCCGCGGCCGGCTATCTGCTGGGCAGCCTGCGGGCCCGCCGGGGCGCGACGGCCTTCGAGGTCGCCCCGATCGCGGCGACGGCGGAGGCCGGAACGCGGGCGGATGAACCGGCTGAAGCCGAGCGGGACGGGCGCGAGCCGGACCGGAGCAGAATTGGCGGAGCCGAGCCGGGCGCGGACAGGTCGGCCGGGAACGCCGGGAACGAGGAGGAGGCCGCGTGAGTGCGCCCGTGCCGATCCTGATGTACCACGCGGTGGGCCACCGCCCGGCCGAGGCGGCCTACGGGCTCTCCGTCTCCCCCGACGCGTTCGCCGAGCAGATGGACGTGCTGGCCGACCGGGGCTTCACCCCGCTCACCACGGCCGGGCTGGCGCAGGCGTGGCGCACCGCGGGAGCGCTGCCGAGGCGCCCCGTCCTGATCACCTTCGACGACGGGTACGAGGGCGTGCACCGGCACGCCCTGCCGGTACTCGTCAAACACGGCTTCGCCGCCACCCTCTTCGTCTCGACCGGCTGGCTGCGCGGCGCGCACGAGGAGGGCGGCGCCCTCGACACCATGCTCGACTGGGACCAGGTGCGCGAACTGGCCGCGGCCGGCACGGAGATCGGCGGCCACAGCCACACCCACCCGCAGCTCGACCAGCTCACCGACGACCGGCTGTGGTTCGAGACCCTGCGCTGCAAGGAGATCGTCACCGAGGAGCTCGGCACCCGGCCCGCCTCCTTCGCCTACCCGTACGGCTACTCCAGCCGCCGGGTGCGCCGGACCGTCCGCGCGGCCGGGTTCGCCCAGGCTCTGGCGGTCGGCAACGCACTCGCCCGGCGCCGCCAGGGCCCGTACGCCCTGGAGCGGGTCACCGTACGGCGCGGTACCGGTATCGAGGAGTTCGAGCGGCTGGTCGAGGGGCGCGCCATCGGCCGCACCTTCGCGCGCGACCGCGTCCTCACCAAGGGGTACGCGATGGTCCGCCGGGGACGGCAGGCCGGGCGCGCACTGGCCGGAGGGTGAGCGGCGACGGTGGCCGAGACGACCGCGGCCCGGCGGCGCGGGGCGCATGCCCGGGAGAAAGGTGACGGCACCCCGCTCTTCCGGAACGCCTATGCCCTGATGGTCAACACCGGTATCAGCGCGGTCCTCGGCCTCGGCTTCTGGCTGGTGGCCGCGCGGTACTACACGGAGGACGCGGTCGGCCAGGGGTCCGCGGCCATCGCGGCGATGAAGTTCCTGGCCGGGATGGCCGCACTCACCCTGACCGGCGCCCTGGCCCGGTACATCCCGGTGTCGGGCGCGGCCACCGGCAGGCTGGTGTTCCGCACCTACGCGGCCGGCGCCGTCGTCGTGGCCGTGGCCGCCGTGGTCTTCCTCCTCACGCTGAACGTCTGGGGCCCCTCCTACCGTTTTCTGCACGGCTCGCTGCACGGCCTCGGCTTCGTCGCCGCCGTCGTCGCCTGGGCGGTCCTCACCCTCCAGGAGGGGGTGCTGACCGGGCTGCGCAGCGCGTTCTGGGTGCCGGTCGGCAACACCGCCTTCTCCACGGTGAAACTCCTGCTCCTGGTGGCGATCGCCACCGCGCTGCCCACCACGGGCGTCTTCGTCTCCTGGGTGGCGGCGATCGCGGTCTCCGTACTGCCGCTGGGCTGGCTGGTGTTCCGGCGGCTCGTGCCCCGCCATGTGGAACTGACCGCCGCGACCGCACGGCCGCCCGGCTACCGCGAGCTCGGCCGCTTCCTCGCGGGCGACTGCACGGGCTCGCTCTTCGCCCTCGCCGTGGTCTATCTGGTGCCGGTGATCGTGGCCTCCCAGGTGAGCTCGTCCGACAACGCGTACTTCTACATCACCGCCACCATCGGCGGCACCGTGGAACTCCTCGCCATCAACATGGGCGCCTCACTGACCGTCGAGGGCGCCCACGACCCCGACCGCCTCGGCCGCAACGCGCGCGCCGCGCTGGTCCGGATGGCCAAGATCGTGGTGCCGATCTGTGCCGTGCTCTTCGTCCTCGCACCGCTGGTCCTGGGGGTCTTCGGCCAGGGGTACGCGGACCACGCGACGCCGCTGCTGCGCCTGCTGGTGACCGGGGCCGCCCTCAGGGTCGTGATCGAGCTGTACTTCGCGGTGCTGCGCGCGCGGAGCCGCACCGCCGGGCTCGCCTGTCTCCAGGGCGCGTTGTGCCTCCTGGTGCTCGGCTCGACCCTGGCCCTGCTCCCGCCGATGGGTCTGACGGGAGTGGGCATCGCCGAGGTGTCCAGCCTCGCGGTGATCGCGGTGATCGCGGCGGTGAAGCTGTACGGGTTGCTGCGGGCGGGGACGGGGACGGACGCGGGATCCGGCGCGGGCGTTGCTCCGGACGCCCCGGATCAGCGGTCGAGCCAGCGCACCTCGTAGGCGGCCAGCGGAACGGACCGGCCGTCGACACGGGCCTGAACCGGGCGGTCCAGGGTGTTGACGACGAGGACGGACTTGCCGCTCGCCAGCACCCGTATCCCCGATATGTCGTCACCGGTGCTCTCGACGGCGCTCCCGGCCTTCTCGTACCGCGTGCCGGGCGGGAACTCCTTGGCGAACCGGGAGACCAGTCCGTACACCGGCAACGCCTCTCCCCCGTCCGCCAGTTGGGTCGGCTTCCACAGACAGCCGGGGCACTGCGCGGTGGTCTGCTGCGGGCTCCAGTAGAACGCGGTGGTCGCCCCGCCGCGCACGATGGCGATCATCGCGGCGGCCTGGGCGGCGACCCGGCGCTGCTCGCTCCAGCCGGAGTTCTCCGGCTCCGCGTAGTACTCCGTCCACCACAGCGGCAGTCCGTCCGAGTGCTCGCGCAGCCAGTGGCCGACGTCGGTGAACTTGTCGAGCGCGGTGAACGGGTCGGGCAGCGCCTGGTTGTCGCGGGTGAACCCGGCGCCGTCGACGGCCACGAAGTCGGCGCCCTTCTTGTGCGCGTTCCAGTAGGTGAAGGCGTCCAGCACCCGCTGGTCGACCGATCCCCAGGGCCCCTTGAGCTCGGAGGCGAACTGGGTGTCCGCCGGAGCGTAGCTGTCCATGACCAGATAGGGGCCGCCCACCTGGTTGTCCTCGTTGACCTTCTTCAGCTCGTCGTGGACGAGGTTGTACAGCCGTGTGTACCCCTCGTAGTTCCAGCGCTGGCTGGTTTCGTCGAAGAACCCCTTGAACTCGTTCCACACCACGAAGTGGCGCACGTCCGGGTAGCGCCCGGCGACCGTCGCGGCGAGGTCCGCGAAGTCCTGGTAGTGCGACGCAAGGGGCGCGGACTCCAAGGACTTGAGGCTCCAGTCCGTGTGATCCGCGCCCGCCTTGCCGCCCTTCATCCAGTCGGGCGCGCAGCACAGCGTGATCACGGGGGTGGATCCCGTGGAGCGGATGAAGGCGATGCGCCGGTCGAGGTCCGAGAAGTCGTACACACCCGGCGACGGCTCCGGGTTGCCCGCCCCCCAGCCCATGATCGCCTGGTCCTGCGGCAGGGACTGCCCGGCAAGCAGTTTGCGGGCGCGCGCGACGGCCTCGGTGGTGCCGCTGTCCGCGCTGAACTGGGTGTGGGTGAAGCCCCAGCCGAGCTCGGGGTCGTCCCGGGCGGGGCCGGTGGGGCCGCCGGAGCCGGACTTGCCTTCGGACGGGCCGCCCGTGGAGCCCCTCATGGCGAGGACCAGCGCGAGCACGGCCGCGACCAGGCCGAGCAGGGCGGCCGGAGCCCATACATGACGACGCATCACGATCCAGCCTATCGACGGGGATGGCCTTTCGGACGTTTTTCAACCGAACACTCATGGAACGTCCCGCCCCCCGCCTCCGGTTCCCGCCCCGGCCCAACGGGACAAAACACCGTGCACGGCGGGACGTGTTGCCGGATCATGGAAGCCATGTCCGCGAACCCTGAAGCCACGCTGCCGATCCGGCTGAACGTGGACGACAGCGACTCCCCGTCCGATGTCGTCGACGCGCTGTTCCTCGGCCGGTTCGCCACGGGCGAGCAGCCTTTCTCGCACAGCTCCTCCATAGACCGGGTCAAGAAGGGCGTCAGCCTGCTGCCCGCGGGTGCGACCGTGCTGCGCGCGGCGCGCGACGACGACCGCAGCGCCACGCTCGCCGAGGGCGACGGCTGGACGCTGCTCGTCTCCCGCTGGAACCGGGGCGCGGACGTCACGGTGACCGCGACCAGCGAGGACCTCGCCGAGAGGGTGCTCAAGCAGGCCACCGAGGGCGCGGAGGACGAGCCGGAACCGGTGCCGGAGAACGTCACGATGGGCTTCTGGTACGTCTCGCCGCGCCGCGGCCCGCACCGCACCACCCGCCAGATCGCGGCCGGTACGTGGGAGGAGGTCCGCCCCAACTACACGGCACCGGTGGCCGAGGCGATGGACCATCTGATGAAGGTGACCCCCGATGACATCGCGGGCCGGCTGCTGCTGCTCCACGGCCCGCCGGGCACCGGCAAGACGTCCGCGCTGCGCACGCTCGCCCGCTCCTGGCGCGACTGGTGCCAGGTGGACTGCGTACTGGACCCGGAGCGCCTCTTCAACGACGTCGGCTATCTCATGGACATCGCGATCGGCGAGGACGACGGCTCGGCGAAGGGCCGCTGGCGGCTGCTGTTGCTGGAGGACTGCGACGAACTGATCCGTGGCGAGGCCAAGCACACGGCGGGGCAGGCCCTGTCGCGCCTGCTGAACCTGACGGACGGCCTGCTGGGCCAGGGCCGCAACGTCCTGGTCGGCGTCACCACCAACGAGGACCTGGAGCGCCTGCACCCCGCGGTCGTCCGCCCCGGCCGCTGTCTGGCCCGTATCGAAGTGGGCCCGATGACGCGCCGCGAGGCGGTGACGTGGCTGGGCACGGAGGAAGGCGTCAGCCGCGAGGGCGCCACCCTGGCCGAGCTGTTCGCCCTGCGCCGCGGCACCACACCGCCGAGCGTCCCGGACCCCCGGGAGAGCGCGGACGCGGGGCTGTATTTGTAAGGGGGTGTACTTGTACGGGGCTGTACTTGTACGAGGTTGTACTTGTCCGGGGCTGATTTTTGTTGGGAGCGCGCGGCTCGCGGCTTGCGGCTGAGGGGTGCGGCTCGCGGCCGAGGGGCGCGGCTCGCGGCTCGCGGCTGAGGGGTGCGGCTCGCGGCTCGCGGCTGAGGGGTGCGGCTCGCGGCTCGCGGCTGAGGGGTGCGGCTCGCGGCTCGCGGCTGAGGGGTGCGGCCGAGGGTTGGTCGTCAGTCGCCGTACACCGCTCGCACCGCGTCCGACACCGCCGCTTGCGCCGCCTCGCGGCTGAGGCCCAGGCGCAGCACCTCCTCGGCGTACGTGCGGGCTGCCGCCGCGGCCCGGCGTTCCGCCGCGCCGCCCGCCGCCGCGACGAACGTGCCGTTACGGCCGCGCGTCTCGATCACTCCGTCCGCCTCCAGTGCGCGGTAGGCCTTGGCCACGGTGTTGGCGGCGAGCCCGAGCTCCTCGGCCAGGCCGCGCACCGTGGGCAGCTTGTACCCCACGGGCAGCACCCCCGCCCTGGCCCGCTCGGCGATCTGGGCCCGCAGCTGTTCGTACGGCGCGCTCGCGGCTTCCTGGTCAATGACAATCTTCAGGGTCACACGCCGATTCTGCCCCTCCCCCGCCCGGGGCGAAAATGGGAGGCACCCGCCGTGCCCCCACGCGTAACGTCCGACTCCATGACCGTGACCGTCCGGACAGGCCTTCCTCGGCGTCCAGGTCCACCGCGGCCACCGTGACCGCGGCTCCGACTGCACCGATGCGTTCACCGCCAACGACTCCGGCAACGACGCCGCCAACGGCCTGATGCCGGCGATCAACAACTGGTCCCTACGAAATCTGCGCTACGGAGACACGTTATGTCCGCGAACTCGGCCGAGCCCGGCTCCCTCCTCACCGTCACCCTGGTCAAGTCCGGCCGTACGAAGATCGGTTACCCGGCGTCCGTGGTGGCCGACGACGGCGTCCGGCTCACGGTCCGCGCCCCCTGGGCGGCCGACGGCGTCCGCGACTTCGGCTTCGTACGCTTCGAGCCGGGCGACGTCTTCACCGAGCACTACTGGCGGGACCGCTGGTACGCGGTGAAGGAGGTACGGGCGGCCGACGCGTCGCTCAAGGGCTGGTACTGCGACATCACCCGCCCCGCCGCGGTGCGCGACGGAGCGGTGGTCGTCGAGGACCTGGACCTCGACCTCTGGATTTCCGCCGACGGCGGCACCGTGCTCCGCCTGGACGAGGACGAGTTCGCCGAGAGCGGCCTGGCCGACCACGACCCGGACGCGGCGGCCCGCGCCGTACAGGCCCTGGACGAGCTGGAACTCCTGGCGAAGCTGGGCAGGTTCACGGCGCTGCTCGACTAGTAGCGACTCGACGAGTACGCGAGCAGTACGCGCGCGTTACGACCCGGGACGGCCCGCCTCATGTCCGGGGCGGGCCGCTTTCGTGCCCGGGACGGCCCGCCCCGCGCCCGGTGGGGGCCGCCGCCTCCCGCCCCGGGGCGGGCCGTTCTTAACCGTCTCTCAGTCGGTCCTTAACGCGACCATAAAGATCGCCATCACCCGCTCCCAGCAGCCGATTTCGCGGTTCTCGGCGGCTAGCGTGCTCCACGCCCACCCCGTGCAGCACCGAAGGAGAACGTCACGATGACCGCTCGTCGCAAGGCCGCCACCGTCGCCGCCCTGGCCATGGCGCCGCTCGCGCTGACCGGGCTCGCCGCCGGTTCTGCCGCTGCCCACGGCTCGATGACGGATCCGGTCAGCCGGGTCTCCGCCTGCTACGCCGAGGGGCCGGAGAGCCCCCGCTCGGCCGCCTGCAAGGCGGCCGTCGCCGCCAGTGGGACCCAGGCGTTCTACGACTGGAACGCGGTCAACATCGCCAACGCGGCGGGCAAGTCGAAGCAGATCATCCCCGACGGCAAGCTCTGCAGCGCGGGCAACGACAAGTACAAGGGCCTCGACCTGGCACGCGCCGACTGGCCGTCCACGAAGCTGACCGCCGGGCGCCACGCCTTCCACTACAAGGGCACGGCTCCCCACAAGGGCACGTTCGAGCTGTACGTCACCAAGGACGGTTACGACCCCACCAAGCCGCTGAAGTGGTCGGACCTGGAGTCCGCGCCGTTCGCCAAGGTGACGAACCCGTCGATGCGGAACGGCGATTACGTCTTCGACGCGACCCTGCCCGCCAAGTCGGGCCGCCACCTCGTCTACTCGATCTGGCAGCGCTCGGACAGCCCCGAGGCCTTCTACACCTGCTCCGACGTGGTGTTCGGCAAGGACAGCGGCGGCACCGGATCCGCCCCGGCCCCGACGGCCTCGGCGCCGACCCAGCAGCAGGTCGAGGAGGGCGCCTCCAAGTCGACGGTGGAGCACCACGGCCACGGCGACGACGACGCGAGTACGGGCGCGGGCGCACCGGCGCAGCAGGCCGCCGACAAGGGCGGGAAGCGGAGCGGCGGGCAGCCGGGCGGGCAGGGCGCGGGCAAGGAGCAGTCCGGCAACCAGCCGCGGACCGACAGTGTGGCCGCGGCTCCGGCCCAGAACGGCTCGGTCCGTACCGAGAACCTCGCCGAGACGGGCGGGAGCAGCTCCACCCCGTACCTCGCGTTCGGCGGTGTGGCCGCCCTGGCCGCGGGTGCCGCGTTCCTCTTCCTGACCGTCCGCCGCAAGGCCGCACCGGCCGGCGGCCGCCACGGCCGCTGATCCACCCGCCACACCCCACAAGGCGAGGCCCCTCCAACCTACTTCGTAGGTGGAGGGGCCTCGCCGTTGCCCTCTACGGGGAGCGTGGGCTCAGCCGATGACGGACGCGCAGGTGGTGGGCGTGGCGTGCGCGGGGTCGAGCGCGTTCACCACTTCGTGGTAGGTGATGCGGTCGACGAGCCCCATGGCCACGTGCTCGGAGAGGTCGAGGGCGCACTTGTCCTGGATGAGGACGTTGTCGACGTCGGGTCCGTTCAGGAACTGCGAGCGGTACGGGGTGACCACCTCGTCGTACTTGCTGGCGATGACGGTGTAGTGCACTCCGGGAACGGTGTCGCCGCCCGCGTTGAGCTTGGCCAGGAACGGCGACCCGGCCACCTGGTCGGCGAGGCCGGGGGTGGCGAGGTTGAGCAGGTCCGCGGCGCCGGGGAAGTAGGGCAGCAGCGCCGTGAGGCCGAGCAGGGTGGTGCCGTGGTTGTCGGGCGCGATGCCGACCAGGGTGTTCACCTTGGAGGCGCCGCCCAGGAACTTCAGATACCAGCGCGGCATCATGCCGCCCTGGGAGTGCCCCACCAGATCGGCCTTGGGGGCGCCGGTCGCAGTGAGCACTTTGTCTACGAAACCGGCGAGCTGTTCCGCCGATTTGTCGATGTGGCCGAGACCGTTGAAGAGCGGTACGCCCGGAAGCCGGCCGTAGTCGAGGGAGAAGACGCAGTAGTCCCGGTGAGCGAGGTACGGGGCGAGGGCCAGCCAGTTGTCGACCGAGTTCCCGAAGGTGCCGTGGACCAGGACGACGGGGCGGGGATGGGCGGCGGAGGGCTTGCAGGAGTAGTTGTTCCAGCCGCTGCTGGGGGCGGACCGGGCGTGCGCGGCGGTGGCGGGAACGGCGGTGGCCGCGGCGGCGAGCAGCAGCGCCGCCAGCGGTCTGAGCAGGTGTTTCCAGGCGCGGCGGGGCTTCCAGGACAGCATCGAGCGATCTCCTTGCGGCTCAAGGGGAGTTGCGGGGGACACACACCCTGTGATCCGGACCACAAGTGCTGTTCGCTCGCCAAATTACGCACCAGTAGCCTGAGAGTGAAGTTACGCGTCAGTAAAAACTGCCGTGTCGCTGTTCGCGCTCGGCTCTCCCACCCGGCCCCTTACGGAACGGGGCGAGGCCGCGGCCCGCCCCGGCGCGGCCGAACCGGGCCGCACTCAGGCCGCGTCGGCCAGGGCGCCAGGGGGTTTCGCGGTGCCGACGGGGGTTGCCCCCGGGCCGGTTGCCGTCGCCGCGCTGACGATCGCGGCCGGGCCGAAGCGGGCGCGGGCGCGGTCGGCGACCGCCTCGATACGGCGGGCCCGGTCGTCCGTGGGGTCGAACGTCAGCTGCCGGGAGGCCAGTCGGGCGGGCGTCAGCCCCTCGGCCCGCAGGGAGATGCCCCGGACACGGGCTCGCTGGAGGCCGAGCGACTCGTGGATCGCGTACGCCAGCGCGGTGAGCGCCGGGGAGTGGGCCGTGGGCTCGCCCAGGGTGCGGCCACGGGTGGTGGTGGACCGGTCGGCGTACCGGACGGTGAGCGTCAGGGAGCGGCACACCTGCTCCGTGCCGCGCAGCCGGGCGCCCAGCTCCTCCGTGAGGGAGAGCAGCGCACGGCGTCGGCGGTCGGGGTCCAACTCGTCGCGGGGGAAGGAGCGTTCGGCACCGAGGGAGCGGGCCGCCGCGTTCGGCACGACGGGTGTGCGGTCGATGCCTCGGGCCCGTTCGTGGAGCTCGCGCCCGGACCGCGCCCCGACGATCCGCTGCAAGGTGGCGAGCGGGGCGGCGGCGACCCTGCCGACCGAGTCGAGCCCGTACGAGCAGAGGGTACGGGCGGTCGCGGTGCCGACCCCGTCCAGCGCGGCGACGGGCTTGTCCGCCAGGAACTCCGTCACCTCGTCCGGGGACAGTGCCAGGGTCGTGCCCGGCCGGGCACCCCGGGCGGCCATCCGGGCCAGCATGGGATTGGGCCCGGCCCCGATGGTGCAGTCCACTCCGCAGTGGGCGAGCGCCCTGACCCGGATGACGGAGGCGAGCTGGGCCGCGTTCCACCCGAAGTACCGCTCGGCGCCCCGCACATCGACGAGCGCGGCGTCCGGCGGGAGCGCCTGGACGACCGGGGTGAGGCCGCCGAGCACCGCGAGCAGCGCGGGGAGCGCGGCCTCACACCCACCGCCCGCACCCGCAGATCCGGCACCACCCGTACCACCGGCAGCAGACCCTTCAGGCACCGGAGCCACCGGAGCCACAGGAGGCACCGGAGGCACAGGAGGCACATGGAATCGAACGCAGAGGATCATCCCGCGCTCCCCGGGCTCTGGTGCCACAACTTCCGGCCGGTGGCGGCTCGTTCGCCGGGGGGCTGGAGGTCGGCCCAGGGGTTCAGCCGGTACCCCGTGGACAGTTCGATACGGCGCCCGCCGTCGGGCTCCTCCCCGGGCGCCCCCTCGCCGTCGGGCCCCGGCACCGGCACCGGCGCCGGCGCCGGGGTCGACAGGCGGGCGGAGACCGCGTCCAGGCCGCCCTCGCGGCGGAGTTCGACCAGCTCGGCCAGGTTCCAGGCCGCGGCGCCCACCACGCTGAGGCTGCGCGGGCCGCGCCGCTGCACCACCCCTCGTACCAGCAGGAGCCAGGAATGGAAGACGGTGTGAGCACAGGCGGCGTGGCTGTCGCCGAAGAAGGCGAGGTCGACCAGGCCCGTCCCGTCGTCCAGCGTGGTGAAGATGACCCGCCGGCCGGACCGGATGGGCGGGGTCTGGGTGGCCGCCTTGGCGCCCGCGACCAGGACGGTCTCGCCGTGCCCGGCGTCCCGCAGCCGCTTGGCCGAGACCACGCCCAGCTCCTTCAGGAACATCTCGTGATCCACCATCAGATGGCGGGACGCGTCCATGCCGAGGACGCCCAGCTCGGCGCTGAGCCGTTCCGCCTCGTCGAGGTCGGGCAGTCCGGCGCGGGCCGTCCGCCGCCCGTCGCCGAGCGGGAGCTGGCCGCCGCCGGACCCGGCCGCCCGCTGGGCGCGGTGGAGTTCGGCGAGGTGCAGCAGCAGGTCGCGCCGGTTGCCGCCGAACGCGTCGAGCGCGCCGACCTGGGCGAGCCGTTCGGCGACGGGGCGGCTCGGCCTGGCCCGCCGCCAGAAGTCGAGCAGCGAGGAGTAGGGCTGCCCCTGTTCGATCCGGGCGGTCTCGGCCTCGCTGATCCCCTGGACGTCCGCGAGCGCGAGCCGGAGCCCCCAGATCCGGGAATTGGACACCAGTTCGATTCTATGGGCGGCCGCCGACCGGTTCACGTCCACCGGCAGGATGGGCACCCCGCGCCGCCGGGCGTCCGCGAGGAGCAGACGCTTGGGGTACATCCCGGGGTCGTGGGTGAGCAGCCCGGCGTAGAAGGCGGCCGGGTGGTGGGCCTTGAGCCAGGCCGACTGGTAGGTCGGCACGGCGAACGCGACGGCGTGCGCCTTGCAGAAGCCGTACGAGCCGAAGGCCTTGATGATCTCCCAGGTGCGGTCGATCACTTCGGGCGTGTACGAGCGCTCGGCCGCGCGCGCGGCGAACCAGACGCGGATCTTCTCCTGCGACTCGGGGTCGGAGAGGGCGCGCCGGGCCTGGTCGGCCTCGGCCCGGTCGCAGCCGGTCAGTACGGCCACCATCCGGATGAGCTGCTCGTGGAAGACGACCACGCCGTAGGTCTCCCCCAGTACGTCCGCCAGGTCCTCGTGCGGGTGGCGCACCGGGGCCCGCCCGTGGCGCGCCTCGATGAACGGCCGGACCATGTCGGCGGCGACCGGTCCCGGCCGGAAGAGCGAGATGTCCACGACCAGGTCGTGGAAGGTCGAGGGCTGCAGCCGCCCGATCAGATCGCGCTGGCCCGGCGACTCGATCTGGAAGCAGCCGAGCGTCTCGGTGGAGCGGATGAGCCGGTAGGTCGGCAGGTCCCCCTGCGGCACCTGGCGCGGGTCGTCGAGGTCCAGCCTCCGGCCGGTGGTGCGGCCGATCTCGGCGACCGCGTGCGCCATCGCCGACTGCATCCGTACGCCGAGGACGTCCAGTTTGAGCAGCCCGAGGTCCTCCACGTCCTCCTTGTCGAACTGGGACATGGGGAACCCCTCGCCGCTGGTCGGCACCACCGGGGTGCGGCGCAGCAGCGTGATGTTCGAGAGCAGCACTCCGCACGGGTGCATGGCGATCCCGCGCGGCAGCCCGTCCAGCGCCTCGACCAGCTCCCACAGCCTCCCGTGCCGCCCCTGCTCCGCCGCGACCTCGCGCAGCTCCGGCAGCTCGGCCATCGCGGCGCGGGCGTCCCGGGCCCGGATGTGCGGGAAGGACTTGGCGATCCGGTCGATCTCGGCCGGGTCCATGGACAGCGCGGCGCCCACGTCGCGTACGGCGTGGCGGACCCGGTAGGTCTCGGGCATGGCGACGGTGGCGACCCGTTCGGTGCCGAAGCGGCCGATGATCGCGCGGTAGACGTCGAGGCGGCGGGCGGACTCGACGTCGATGTCGATGTCGGGCAGCACATAGCGCCGGGTGGACAGGAAGCGCTCCATCAGCAGGCCGTGTTCGACGGGGTCGGCGTGGGCGATGCCGAGGAGGTGGTTGACGAGCGACCCGGCGCTGGAGCCGCGCGCGGCCACCCGGATGCCCATCTCCCGTATGTCGTCGACGACTTGGGCGACGGTGAGGAAGTACGCGGCGAAGCCGTGGAAGGCGATGACGTCCAGCTCCCGGTGCATCCGCTCCCAGTACGTGCGGTCGGTGTCGTAGCCGCGCAGCACCATGCCGGCGGCGGCCCGGGAGGCGAGGACCCGCTGCGGGGTGCGGTCCGCGGCGCCGACGAGATGGGGCTCGGGGAAGTAGCTGTACGTCTTGAGGCCCAGCTCCCCCCGGGGGTCGACCAGGCACGCGGCGGCGGTCTCCTCGGTCGTGGCGAGCAGCCGGTGCGCGGCGTCCCGGCGGAACCCGGCGGCCTCGGCGACCCGGTCGGCGGCGCGGGCCATGGCGGCCGGGTCCTTGAGCCAGCGCTCGCCGCCGTCCAGCCCCCGGCGCGGGTCGACGGGGACGAGCCGGCGGGCCGCGTCCAGGACGTCGGCGACCGGCCCGAGCCCGGCGTCCGCGTACCGCACGGCGTTGGTCAGCACGGCCGGTACGCCCTGTTCGGCGGCGAGGCCGAGGGTGCGGGCGGCGAGCCGCAGCGAGCCGGGCCCGGTGCCCGCGCGCCCGTGGTGCACGACCTCCAGGCGCAGGGCGTCGCCGTACAGCTCGCGCCACGGCGCGAGGAGGTGCGCGGCCCGGTCCGGGCGGCCGGCCGCGAGCGCCCTGCCCACCTCGGACGCGGGTCCCAGCAGCACGGTGAGTCCGTCGGCGGGCAGCGCGGACCAGGAGAGGACGGGCGGTCCGGCGGCCGTATGGGCGGCGGTGATCAGCCGGCAGAGCTCCGCCCAGCCGGTGGCGCCGTCCCTGGCGAGGAAGGTGGCGCGCGGCGCCGACTCGTCGACGAAGGCGCCGCCCCGCACCGGGGTGCGCGGACGCCGGGCGGCGGAGGCCCCTCCCGTCTGCCCCTTCGCTTGTCCGAGGAGGTGTTCCGGGACGGCGAGGTCGGTGCCGAAGAGCGGGCGCACCCCCGCCGCGGCGCACGCCTTGGCGAAGCGCACGGCGCCGGCGAGGGTGTCCCGGTCGGTGAGAGCGAGTGCGTCCATCCCCCGTTCGGCGGCGCGCTCGGCCAGCCGTTCCGGGTGGGAAGCCCCGTACCGCAGGGAGTAACCCGAAACGGTGCGCAGATGCGTGAAACCGGGCACCCGCACCTCCTGGACCAATCGTTCTCACTTCCCCCTCCTTCACCATAGACCAATTTTCGAACGTACGTACGACGGATGAACGGGCGGTCAGTGCGCGCGACCAGCTCCGGGGCCAGTCAGCCATTCGGCCCAGCCCCGACTGCGTCGCCCTGCCGTGCCCCGGAGGGTGAGGGGCATGACGTTCGTCGACGAGGTGAAGAGCGCCGTCACCGTACGGGCCGCGCTGCTGGTCACCGGCGTACTCGGGCTGATGGTCGCGTTCATCGCGTCCTATGCCGGGGCCTTCCACAGCCCCAGGCCGAAGGACGTTCCGTTCGGGGTGGTCGCGCCCGCACAGATCAGCGCCCAGGCCGTGCAGCGGCTGAACGCGGTCCCCGGCGGCGCGCTGGACGCCCGCGCGGTCAAGGACCTGGCCGCGGCCACCCGGCAGCTGCGCGACCGCGACATCGACGGCGCGCTGATCGTCGACCCGAGGTCCACCACCGACACCCTGCTCGTCGCGGGCGGCGGCGGGGCGTCCCTCTCCCAGGCCGTCGAGCTGGTCGTCACCGCGATCGAGAAGGCCGAGCAGCGCACCGTGAAGGTGGTCGACGTCGCCCCGGCCCACCGGGACGACGCCCGGGGCCTGTCCTCGTTCTACCTGGTCGTCGGCTGGTGTGTGGGCGGCTATCTGTGCGCCGCGATCCTGGCGATCAGCCATGGCGCCCGGCCCGCCAACATCCAGCGGGCGGTGATCCGGCTCGCCGCGCTCGCGGTGTACTCGATCGCCGCCGGGCTGCTCGGCGCGCTGATCATCGGGCCGGTGCTCGGCGCGCTGCCGGGCAGCTACCTGGGCCTGGCGGGCCTGGGCGCGCTGGTGGTGTTCGCGGTCGGCGCCACCACCCTGGCCTTCCAGGGCCTCGCCGGGATCATCGGCATCGGCCTCGCGATCCTGGTCGTCGTCGTCCTGGGCAACCCGAGCGCGGGCGGCGCCTATCCGTATCCGCTGCTGCCGCCGTTCTGGAAGGCGATCGGCCCGGCGCTGCCCCCGGGCGCCGGCACCTGGGTGGCGCGCTCCATCGCGTACTTCCGGGGCAACGCGGTCACCGGCCCGCTCCTGGTGCTCTCCGCCTGGGCGGTGGGCGGGGCCGTGGTCACCCTGGTCATGGCCTGGCTGCGCAAGAAGGACGAGCGCGCGGAGGGCGGCCCGCTCGAAGCCGGCGCGGTGGGCGGGGCCGGGACCGGCGCCTGAGCGTCCCCAACGGCTCCGGCCCGCCCCACACACGCAGACGAGGCCGACCGACCCGTTCGGGTGTTCACGGGTGCGGCTCCGTCCGCAATCATGGAATCGAAGGCGGTTCCGCTGGTGGAGCTTCTATTCCTAGCTCTGAATGAGCCTGCGCTCCAGGAGCCTCCGGCTCGGGCACGTCCGCCGCAGGCACGTCCACCACGGGCACATCCGCCGCCGGAGCATCCGTCGCAGGCGCATCCGCCGCAGGCGCCGACACTGACTGCGGCGGGGCCGCCCGCTCCAGGAACCGCAGGAGCTCCACCGGGAACGGCAGGACCAGCGTCGAGTTCTTCTCGGCCGCCACCGCCACCACCGTCTGGAGCAGCCGCAGTTGGAGGGCTGCGGGCTCCTTCGACATCACCCCGGCCGCCTCGGCCAGCTTCTTCGACGCCTGGAGCTCCGCGTCCGCGTTGATCACCCGCGCCCGGCGCTCACGGTCGGCCTCGGCCTGACGGGCCATCGAGCGCTTCATCGTCTCCGGCAGCGAGACGTCCTTGATCTCCACCCGGTCGATCTGCACGCCCCATCCCATGGCCGGGCTGTCGATCATCAACTCCAGGCCCTGGTTGAGCTTTTCTCGGTTGGAGAGCAGATCGTCGAGGTCGCTCTTGCCGATGATCGAGCGCAGTGAGGTCTGGGCCATCTGGGAGACCGCGAAGCGGTAGTCCTCGACCTGGATGACGGCGTCGGCCGGGTCGACCACCTTGAAGTAGATCACCGCGTCCACCCGGACCGTGACGTTGTCGCGGGTGATTCCGTCCTGCGCCGGGACGGGCATCGTCACAATCTGCATGTTCACCTTGTGGAGCCGGTCGGCGAGCGGAAGGATCAGGGTGAAGCCCGGGCCGCGCACCGATCCCCTGAGTTTGCCCAGCCGGAAGACCACACCGCGTTCGTACTGCTTGACGACCCGGGCCGCCGCCAGCACATACACGATGCCGGCGGATCCGACGGCCACAGCCGTCGCCACCAATGCCTCGACCATCACGGCCCCCAAGGGTCCGAATCGGACGTGTACTTCGACGGTAACTCCGCTTCCGTCCCAGGGGGAGTCCCCGTCACACTCCACTGAATGGGTAAAACGCGGGCGGGAGGGGAATGCCGCAACAGTCGATGCCTGTATCCGACAACCGGTATGGGCGGTACGAGGACGGTCCCGGCGATCGGTATCGCGACCCACTAGCGGAGGGGGCACGAGTGCGCGGTCGGGTGCGCGCGGCCGACGGGCGGCATCTGACGGTGGAGCGCTTCGGGGACCCGCGGGGCAGCCCGGTCTTCCTGCTGCACGGCACCCCCGGCAGCCGTCTCGGCCCCGCACCCCGCGGCATGGTGCTCTACCAGCGCCGGATGCAGCTGATCGCCTACGACCGGCCCGGCTACGGCGGCTCCGACCGGCTGGAGGGCCGCAGCGTCGCCGACGTCGTCCAGGACGTGAAGGCGATCGCGGACAGCTACGGCCTGGAACGCTTCGCCGTCGTCGGCCGCTCCGGCGGCGCCCCGCACGCGCTGGCGTGCGCCGCCCTGCTGCCCGAGCGGGTCACCCGGACCGCCGCGCTGGTCACGCTCGCGCCCCGGGACGCGGCCGGGCTCGACTGGTTCGACGGGATGACCGCCTACAACGTGGAGGAGTTCACCACCGCGTCGGTCAACCCCGAGGAGTTCGCCGCCCGGCTCATCCCGCGCTCCGACGAGATCCGCCGGAACCCCATCCAGCTCCTGGACGAGCTGCGCCGCGACCTCACCCACGCCGACCGCATGGTGGTCAACGACGCCGGGGTGCGGTCCATGCTGCTGCGCAACTACCAGGAGGCGCTGCGGACTTCGGCGTACGGATGGATCGACGACGCGCTCGCCTTCTGCGGCCCCTGGGGGTTCGACCCCGCCGACATCACCGGCGAGGTACTGCTGTGGCACGGCGTGAAGGACGTGTTCTCACCGGTCGGCCACTCCCGCTGGCTCGCCGAACGCATCCCGGGCGCCACGGCCGTCCTGGAGCCGGCCGCCGCCCACTTCGACGCCCTGCACGCGCTGCCCGACATCCTCACCTGGCTGATCGAGGAGGACTGACCTCCGGCGGCACCCGCCGGAGGGAACCGGTGCGATCACTCCGGTCGCACCGGTCGTCCCCTCACCTCACACCGCGAGCGGCTCCAGGTCCCGCTGCACCCTGCGCTCGTCCCGGGCGATCCGGACGAACGCGTGCTCGTCGCCGAGCAGGCGTTGCAGCTCCTCCACGGCCTCCGCCCGCACGTGCAGCGCCTCCTCCTTGCGGCCGAGCCCGTCGAGCGTCACCGACATGTTCGCGGCGCAGGCGAGCGTCTCGGGGTGGTGCGCTCCCAGCACCTCCCGCAGCCGCGCGACCGCGTTGCGCTCGATCTCCAGGGCGCTCTCCAGATCGCCCATGTCGGCCTTCACATTGGCGAGGTTGACGGTGGCGAACAGCGCGTGCGGATGGTTCTCCCCGAGTATGTCGCGCATCGTCCGTATGGTCGTCTCCAAGAGGGTGTCGGCGGCGTCCAGCGCCCCGCAGCCCCACTGGTAGATGCCCAGGTTGTTGCTGGCCGCCAGTGTGTACGGGTGCCGCTCCCCCGGCACCTTGATGTACTGGTCGACGACCTCCTGGGCCGCGTCCCGCGCCGCCGCCGAGTCCCCGGCCGCGAACAGGTCGGCGGCCATGTTGAGGTCGCAGGCCAGCCAGTCGGGGTTGGCGGAGGTGTACTTGGCGCGGTAGCGGTTGCGGGTCGCGGTGGTGAGCCGCCGCGCGTCGTCGAGCCGGCCCGCCCGGCGCAGCGACACGGCGAGGCTCTTGGCCGCCGCCAGGGTGCCCGGGAAGGCCCGGCCCAGCTGCTCCTTGTAGAGGTCGTACGTCCGGCTGAGCAGCGCCACCGAGTCCTCGTAGCGCCCGATCTCCCGCAGGTCCCGCGCCAGGTTCATCGCGGAGGAGAGGGTGTACGGGTGCTCCGGGCCGAGCACCTCGGTGCGCCGGTCGTAGACGTCCTGGTCGAGCTCGCGGGCCCGGGCGTACTGGCCGAGCATCCGCATGTTCAGGGCGAGGTTGTTGGCGGCGGCGAGCGTGCGCGGATGCGACTCGTCGAAGATCTGCCGGAACCCCTCGTGCGCCTCGGTCGCCAGCTCCATCGCCTTGCTGTACTGGCCGAGCGCGCCGAGGTCCATCGCCAGGGCGCTGGTGGTCATGTACGTGTGCGGGTGGGTGGCGCCGAGCACTTCCGTCTGGCGGGCCAGGGTCTCCTCGTCCAGCTCCATCGCCTCGACGTAACGGCCGCGCGAGCGCAGGATGTTGGAGAGGTGGAAGCGCAGGTACAGGTACTGGAGGTCGTTGGGCCCCAGTTTCTCGCGCCACTCCTCGCGCAGGTCCTCGGCGAGGTTGGCGGCCGCGTTGAAGTCACCGCGCTTCCACAGGTAGCGCACGCGGTCGATGAGGAGCCGGCGGGTCTCCGGCTCGTCGCACAGGCGCGCCCCCGACGGGGTCAGATGCGGCCAGATGGTGTTGAACTGCGCCCAGGTCTCCGGGTTGTCGATCGGCTCGTCGGCGTCCGGCCGGGCGCCCGCGAGGATGCGGTGCACGGCGTGCCGGGCGTCCATCTGCTCCTCGTCGCTCAACTGCGCCCGGATCACGGCCTGGACGAGCCGGTGCACCTGGATGGAGCTGCCGACCTGGTCGACCTTGGCGAGGGCGAACCGGCCGATCTCCCGGATGACCCGGCCGAGCACCAGCTTCTCCTGGAGCGTGGCGTCGTACGGCTTGAGCGCGTCGATCATCTCCTTGCTGTAGAGGAGATTGGCGGAGATCGGCTCGGGCGCGAAGAAGGCGCAGAGCTGGAGCAGGCGGACCGCCGCGGGTGAGCGCTGCTTCAGCCGCTCGATGGAGACGTTCCAGGTGGCGGCGACCGGCTGGGGATATCCGGCGGGCTGGTTGAGCGCGAGGACGCTGGGGGCCTGCTGGGCCAGCTGCTCCAGATAGGCGGCGACCGGCGTCGCGGTCTCCGCGATCCACGCCGCCGCCTGCTCGACGGCGAGCGGCAGGTCACCGACCGCGGTGGCGACCTGGTCGGCGTCGTCCACGGTGAGCCCGGGGGCGCGCCGCTGGAGGTGCTCGATGGACTCCTCGCGCAGGAACACGTCGACGGGCAGGGCGTCGCCGTACTGCGACCAGGTCTGGTTCCTGGAGGTGACCAGGACGTGGCCCGGGCCGCCCGGCGGGAAGAACCGCTTGAGCTGCTCGGGGTCGTCCGCGTTGTCGAAGACCAGCAGCCAGCGCGAGGTGGGCACCCCGCGCCGCAGCAGGTCGATGGCCTCGCGGGAGGCGGAGTTCATGTCGTCGCCGCCCTGCACCCCGAGCCGTACGCCGAGCTCGGCGAGGCCGGCCACCACGTCGTCGGGCTGCTCGGCGGAGATCCACCAGACCAGGTCGTAGTCGGCCATGAACCGGTGGACGTACTCCAGGGCCACCTGTGTCTTGCCGACGCCGCCGAGTCCGTACAGCGTCTGCGGCTGCGGCAGGACGACGGCGAGGCCGCCGCCGAGCTGGTCGCGCATCCGCTCCAGGACCAGCGAGCGGCCGGTGAAGCCGGGGTTGCGCGGCGGCGCGTTCCAGATCTTGGGGACGGTGCCGGGGAAGCGCGGTCCGGGCGCCACCCCGTCGCTGATCTGCACCGGCCGCTCCAGGGCCCGCAGCAGCGCGGTGGTGGCGTGCACCTCGTCGAGCCGGAACAGGTCCACCGGGTTGCGGTCGATGTAGGGCGCGGTGAGCCGGACGTCTCCGACGCGCAGCGGCAGCAGCTGGCGGCGGGCGCCCGAGGGGTCCTCGGCGGCGGCCCGGGACCAGATCTCCACGGCTCGGGCCGACTTGAGGTAGGCGCTGGAGATCAGGACGACGGTACGGGCCGCGTTCTCGGCGGCGACCGCCTCCCCGTCGGCGCTGCTGGGCTCGGCCGACACGTCTCGTGGCACCACCCGGAACCCGGCCCGGGTCAGCACGGACTCTATCCAGTCGGCCCACATCCGGTTCTCGGCCACGTAGCTGAGGAACAGATCGGCCGGAAGTGCGGGCCTGCGGCGGGTGAAGGCGTCCCGGATCCGCAGCCGGATCTCCTCGTTGACGGTCGGCATCGAGGTGATCCGGCCCTCGGTGACGACGGAGGCGAGCCGCTCGAAGGCGGAGAGCAGCGAGTTGGAGAGCCCGGCCTCGTCGCCGAAGGTCGCCAGCGTCTCCTCGTAGGCGTAGTAGGGGCGGTACGGAATCTCCACCGCGCCCCAGTACGCGGTGAGTTCGTCGCCTGAGAGTCCGGCGGGGAAGCGGTCGAACTTGAGGCGGGCGAGCGCCCGGCCGGCGTCCGCCTTCTCCTTCTCGCCCTCGTCGATGCGCATGGGGACGGGCAGGATGCGGATGTTCTGCCCGCTGTAGCGCTCGTCGATCTGGCGGGCCACGGAGGCGGCGCCGTCGATGGACTGGTCGCTGAGGGTGAAGCAGTCCACCAGGACGTCGGGGAGGTGGACGGTGCAGATGTCGGCGATGTCGCTGAGGCCGGTGCGGCTGTCGATCAGGACGTAGTCGTAGTTCTCCTTCATGTCCTCGCGCAGGGCGTCGAAGAAGTGGCCGCCGCCGAGCCGGTCGTAGAAGTTGTCCCAGTCGAACGTGGAGACGGTCGCCGAGTACTCGCGGTTCTGCCGGCCGGCGGAGACGAAGTCCAGGGTCCCGCCGTCGGGGAACTGCCAGCCCAGGGCCTCGGGTGTGAGCGAGACGGCGTGCGGCTGGATGCGCGCGTAGTCGCGGTGCCAGTCGTCCGAGCGCGGCACGGGACTGGTGGCGGCCCAGGCGTATTCGGTGATGAGATCGATGACCCCGGTGGTGGCGCCGAGTGTCGAGGGGTCGAGGAAGGGGTGGAAGAAGCGGTGCAGCCCCGGGGCCTCCAGGTCCCAGTCCACCGCGAGGACCCGTTTGCCGTTGGCGGCAAGGATCCAGGCCGTGTTGGCGAGGGCCATGGTGCGGCCCGTACCACCCTTGTACGAGTAGAACGTGACGATGCGTCCGTCACGACTGGCTGTCATCCGTCTCCTCCGCATCGGGCGCGTGATCGAGCCTGTCGGGGATGTATTGCGTGGTGCCGAAATCGGTGCCCATCGGCCCGACCAGGCGCGGCCGTTCGGTGTGCCCGCCCCCCGCGGGCGGATAGACCGTCGCGTGTCTCAGATACTGCTGTGCCGCCGCCTCCACGACCTGGGGCAGTATCTGCCCGAAGGCCTCCATGCTCGGTACGCCCTTGGCTGCGGCCCGGCACGCGGCCCGCCCCTGGCGCATCTTGGACGGCATGGTCTCTTCCAGACGGTGCGTCAACTCCACCTCCGATGCCCGGCTCTGGGTGTCGTCGCGGTTCCAGGGGACGACCACGCTCACCCAGGGCCGGTGCTCGGCGTCGAAGGCCGCGAGCCGGGCGCGCCGGTCCTCGTCCTCCAGCGCCCACCGGTCCACCAGCAGGACCTCGGGCCGCGACGGCGGCTGCTTGCCGTCGAGGTGCAGCACCTCCTCGTCGAAGGAGGAGACGGTGGTCTGGTAGTTGAGCGAGCGCACCATGTCCTCCGCCACCAGGGCCAGCGGCCGGGCGGAGATGGGGTGGTAGGGGTTCCACTCCAGCGGGCTCTCCCCGTAGTACGCGTCGTCGCGGCCCTCGGGCAGCTCGTGCCGGGTGGGCGCGGCGACGGTGACGTGCATGGGGCGTGGGCCCTCGCTGGGGGCCGCGCCGAAGGCGCTGGGCGCCAGCCGGTAGTCGACGTGGCGGCCGGGCCGGATCGCGGTGGCGTCGGCGACGCTGACGATCCGTTTGGCGAGCTCGTAGACCGCGCGTTCGTACTCCTCGGCGAATATGCGCAGCTTGATGAGCCCGTAGAGGCCGTCGGTGACATAGCGGTCGCCGAAGGCCCGGTGGTTGAACTGCAACCGCTCGGCGGGCCCGGGCAGTTGCTCGGGCGGGACCGGCACCCACAGGGCCGGCACGATCGCCTCGGCCGGGCGGTTGGTGTACGCCTGGTGCTGGATGGTGCGCTGCTCGAACGCGTACCACTCACGGCCGCACATCTCGCTCGCGAAGTAGCGCGGCGAGAACAGCGGCACGAACACCCGGCAGGAGGCGAGGACTTCGCCGAGGCGCTCCGACCAGCCCTCGCCGGAGCGTATCTCCCGGTCCATGAAGCCGGCGGGCGCACCGGCGGGCAGGTCGGTCATGGCCATCACATGGCCGCAGAGATCACGGAAGAGCCGCTCCACCCACATGTCGGGGTCCGGGCCGCCCGCCCCGTACCTCGGCGTGTGCGCGTAACTCAGAAAGAAGTAGGGCCGATGTTGGTCGGCCGGACGCGGCTGCGCTGATGCGTGCACACGACCCCCGTCCTGCAGTATTGAAGAACATCATTCCGGAGCGCACGGCGCTCCATCCCCTCACCGTTCGGTCAAACAAGGCCGCTTTTCGGCCATCCAGTCCACCGCATGGTCCACCGCCCCCTTGATCGAAAACAACCGGGCGGTTCTCCGTCCCAGCTGCCACTCTTTGCGCATTTCTTCCGGAAGGTCGGCTCCGACCGCCTCGAAGTCGCTGTCGTCGAGATCGACGTCGGGATAGTGGAACCACCCCCGACGCCCACTCTCGTCCCGCACCACACAGCTGTACAGCTTCTTGGGCGGGTTGTGCGGATACCGGTATTCCGCGAGGTGAAAGGCGCTGCAGACACCGAATCCCACATTGATCATGAGTACCCGGGCGTCGGCCCGATACAGCGCCGCGAGCGGCGACTTCTCGCCCAGATGACAATCGGGTTCGTGTCCCTCCATCAGTTCCAGGGCACGGCAGCCCCAGGCGGCGAAGGACGTCTGGGGATGGCGGCTGCGCACCGCCCCGTCCGAGGTGCGCACCCACTCCGCCAACCGGCCCATTCCCTGACTTCGGGTCCGGTCCGGGTCGAAAGGCTCCATTCGCCGCTTGAAGTCCTTGTACGCGGCCGGATCCCGCAGCGCGTTTCTGCTCCGCCGCCGGTGGGCCACGGAGGTGAGTGAGTTCTCCGGCGTGAAGGCCGGGACCACCAGGGTGCCCTTGAGCCGCCCGCCGACCGCCGCCCGCAGGGCCTGCCCCAGCGCCCGCGGGCCGTGTCCCAGACCGCTCATCGAGGCGTGCACGAGCAGGGTGTCCCCCTCGTTGACCCCCATGGCGACCAGGTCGTCGAATAACGCGCTCTCCGGCACTGCTCGGGCTCGCTCATCCACGGGCTGCCTCTTCCCACTCCAGCAGGACGTCGGCGACCAGGCTCTTCCCGCCTACGGTGAGTTCGGCCGCCCCCTGAAGAGCTTCCAGCGCCCGCCGGGTCTCCGCCAGAGTGCGTGCACTCCTGTCGTACGCGGCGACCGCCACCCGCTCATGCGTTTCGGCCAGCAGGACCGAAACCGGCACCGGCTCCTTGCGCCATTCGGCCCGGTGGAGCCAGCCGCCGTCCAGGGCGTACAGGTCCGCCACATCGCGCAGGGCCCGGAATCTGGCCCTGCGGAAGCCCCGCAGCAGCCCCAGCGCCAACGCCTCCCCCGTGAGCCCCACGGGTACCCCCAGCGCCCCGTAGCCGTGCCGCCCGGCCACCGGTTCGCCGGCGCCGGCGAGCGGGGTGAGCGTGGTCAGCGCGGCGGCCGCGGCGGCCGCGTGGCCCGGCACAGTGGCCGAGAGCAGCCCCCAGGCGGCGCCCAGGCGCCCGCTCCACTCGTCGGCCTCGGCCAGGCCCAGGCGCGGCAGCACCTGGGTGCCGAAGCAGTCGCGGTACGGGTCGAGGTCGTCGAGCGCCGGATCGGGCGCCCCGTCCCGGCCGAGGCCCCGCACCGGCAGCCAGTCGCCGCACGGCTCGCGCGGGCACTCCACCTCCAGCTCGAAGCGCTCGCCCCGGACCCGGAAGCCCTTCTCGGCCGAGACCACCTGCGCGCGGCCGGACTCGCCCCGGGCGCCGACCCTCAGCTCCCCGAGGGTGGGCAGCACCAGCCTGCCGTCCGCGTACCCGACGGTGACGGGCACGTCGAGCCTGCCGCGCACGGCCGCGGCCGCGGTGTAGGCGGCGAGGCGGTGCGCGTGGGCGACGGCGTCGGGCCGGCCCGTGCGCAGCGCCTCCAGCGTGGTGAGCAGCCAGCCGCGCGCGTACGGATGCGTCAGCACCTCGTCGAGGCCCGGCCCGTCGACGACGGCGGTCAGCTGCCAGGCCTCGGCCCATTCGGGGCCGCCGCGTCCGGCCAGATCGGCGTGGAGGCGGGCGAGCAGGGTGCGGGTGAGCTCGTGCTCGGCCGTGACGAGCTCACCGGGGTCGGTGACGGCGCCGGGGACGAGGCGGTCGGCCGTGCGGGCCTCGATGCCCCGCACCAGCGCCTCCAGGTCCGCGCAGTAGACCGAGGGCCCGTCGAAGGCGCCCCTGCCCGCCGACTCGTTCGCCGAGCGGTAGCGGTGGGTGTAGAGCCCGCCGCCGCAGGAGCGGACGACCGGGCACTGCCGGCACTCGGGTCCGACCCCGGCCAGGCCGAGCTGGCGCACCCGTACGCCCGGATGGGCGGCGACCTCGTCGAAGGAGTGCCGGAAGACGTCGAACCCGGTGGCGGCCGCGCCCTCGTAGGCGCTCTTGAGCGAGTCGACCTGTTCCAGGGCGCCGTCGGTCTCCACCACGACGAGGTCGGTGGGGGCCAGCCCCAGGGACTCGGTGAGGCTGGGGCCGCCGTTCAACGTCGACAGTACGGAGTCGAACAGCCGGACCGGAACCGGTCTGCCCTGCTCCTCCCACCGGTCGAAGACCGCCAGGATCCACTCCGCGTACTCGGTCGGGGAGCCGCCCGGCCGGGCCGGGGGCGCGTCCCAGGTGGCGTGCGGCAGCAGGTAGTCGATGCGCGGCGGGTCCAGGGCGATGAGCGCGTCATGGACGGTGACCGGGTCGTTGGCCACGTCGATGGTGCAGAGCAGCCCGAGGAAGAGATGGCGGTAGCGCTCGCTCCGGAGCAGTTCGACGGCCTTGAGGACCAGGGGATGGCTGGTGCGGCCGTCGGCGAAGCGGCGGTGGCGGTCGTTGGCCGACCGGTCGCCGTCGAGGGAGATGCCGACCCTGACGCCGAACTCGTCGAACAGGTCGAGGTAGCGGCTGCTGAGCTGGAGGCCGTTGGTGTGGATGCGCAGATCGAGCTCCGCGACGCCGTCGAGGGCGGCGGTCAGCTCCTCGCAGACCCGGCGCAGCCTGGCGGGGCCCGCCAGCAGCGGCTCCCCTCCGTGCAGGATCACTGACACGGAGGGCAGTACGTGTTTCCCGGCGTGCTCGGCCAGTCGCCGGGCCGTCCAGGAAATCGCCTCGTCAGAGATTGCCTTGGGGCGGGTACGCCAACTCTGATCAGGGGCTTCGTAGATATAGCAGTGATCACAAGCAAGATCGCATCTGCTGTGAACCTTGAGCACGATCTCGCGGAATGGGACCACGGGTCCAGTCATTCCGCCAGTCTAGAGCTCTCCGACAGACTAGAGAGCCGAGTTGAAGGTCGACGCCTGTACGGGGCGGCCGATCGAGGAGGGCAGCACGCGGCCGAGCTTCCTGGCGGCGTCCGCGCCGCGGACGTCGATGTCTGCCAGGGGCACACGGCTCTTCTTCGCAGGGGCGAAGGAGAGAGAATTCTCGGAGGTCTTCACGGCCGTCCTTGATGGGTAATTCCTGCATGTGGACAGTGGTACCGACGACATGCACCGTTGCAGTGTCGGCGGCACGACTTTACTCTCTTGGCCACTGTTGGCAACTGAGCACGACCGCTTGCCGCAAACGCGTGACCCAGCATTGGCGGAAGGTGTACGGAACGGGTCGTTCCATCGAAAGAGTGATGACTAAAACCGCAGACAGGGGTGGATGTGACGGCGATTCCCGGTCCTCTGCAAAGCATGGTCTTCCGCAACGCCGACCTGCCGGGTCTCTTCCATCACGCGGACTCACTCGCGATAGGGCGCCAGCGGGCCGCGGTGAACAGCACCCGCTGGCAGCTGTGCCTGCTGGTGGTGGGGGCGGCGCTGGCGGCACTGCCGTGGAAGATGACGCTCGGTGGTGACTTCCAGCTGACGAGCGCGCTCAGCGCACTGGCGTACGCGGGGGTGCTCGCGGTGAGCTTCCGCGCCGCCCGCGGGCATGCGAAATCGCATTGGCAACTGAACCGTTCGGCGGCCGAGTTCATCAAATCCATGTGCTGGCGCTATGCCGTGCACGGCACCCCCTTCGATTCCCACGCACCCGATCCCGAAGGTCTGTTCACCCTCCGTCTGGAGGAAGGGCTGCGGGAACTGCGCAAGGTCGGCTGGCGGGATCCGCGCGAGGACCGGGCGTCGGGCCTGGCCGATGCACCCCTCATCACCGCGCCCATGCGGGAGTTACGGGCGAAGGCGTTCACCGTACGCAAGGAGACGTACGTCCGGGACCGGCTGATCGAGCAGCGCAACTGGTACCGGCGGCGGCAGGAGGCCTCCAAGCGGGCCACCGCGCTGTGGACCTCGGCGATCACCCTGCTCACCGTTCTCGCGTTGCTCTTCGCGACGCTGCACATGTTCGGCGCGGCCGAGGGCGTCAAGGTCGCCGGGCTGCTCTCGGCCGCCGCGGCCGCGTGTCTGGCGTGGAGCGAGATCCGCCGCCACCAGCCGCTGATCTCGGCGCACTCCCTGGTGGAGCAGGACCTCAAGGAGATGCACGTGGCCATGGAGAACACGGTCAGCGAGCGGGAGTGGCCGGGGGCGGTCTATGAGACCGAGCGGGTCGTGTCGCCCCAGCACACCGACTGGCTGGCCCGGCTCCGCAGTTGACCGCCCCGGACGGGCCCTACGGGCGGCGCACCCCGTCGCACCACACCACCGTGACCGACTTGCCCTGGCTGCGGGCGTACTGGACGATGTCGCCGGTGCCGCCGAGCCCCCGCGCGGGCTGGCCGTCCCAGACGGCGACCAGACGGTCGCAGTTGTCCGCGATATAGGCGCCGGCCGCGTAGTACGCCTCGTCCGTCGCGTACGGGAAGTCCATCCGGACCTCCTGCGCGGCCTGCCCCTTCAGCCCCTGGTAGCGGGCGAGTTCGGCGGCGTCGGCGAAGCCGTTCTCGTAGTCGCCGCTGGGAATGACCACGGTCAGGGAGGCGCCGCACTCCAGGGCGATGGCCGCGAACAGCTGGTCCGCGCCGACCGCGAGGCTGGAGAGGGCCTCCAGCGAACCGTCGTATCCGCACAGCAGGCTCCGCAGACAGGTGCGGATCTCCCCCAGCGCCTCGGAGGGAATGTCTCGGTGACCGGTCACTCCGATGCGTTTCACTGACTCACCCCGCGTGTCCGGTCGCCTCTCCGCCGTGAACATCCTCCCAAAAAGGCGCATCGCGTCCAGTCGTACCCATCGGACGTGCGCAGGGAACGAGCCCCCGCCCGGTGGCCGGACGGGGGCTCGCCGCTGCCGGGGCAGCCAGGTGATCAGCCGTCAGAAGAGGCTGACGCCATAGGCGTTCATGGCCTCGACCACGGGCTGGAAGAAGGTCGTGCCGCCGGAGGAGCAGTTGCCGCTGCCGCCGGAGGTGAGGCCCAGCGCGGTCGAGCCGGCGTAGAGCGGGCCGCCGGAGTCGCCGGGCTCGGCGCACACCGTGGTCCTGATCAGGCCGGACACGACGTCACCGCCGCCGTAGTTGACGGTGGCGTTGAGCGCGGTGACGCGGCCGCTGTGGATGCCGGTGGTCGAGCCGCGCCGGGTGACCGTCTGGCCGACCGTGGGGTTGGCCGCGCTGCTGATGTGCTGGCTGCCCACGGCACTCGGGTGGGCGAGCGAGGTGTTGGAGTACTGCACGAGGCCGTAGTCGTTGCCCGGGAAGCTGGTGCCGACCGTCGGGCCGATGCTCGTCGAGTGCGAGGAGCTGGTGTAGTAGTTCGGATAGCCCTCGGTGCAGTGACCGGCCGTCAGGAAGTAGTAGGTGCTGCCCTTCTTGACGTTGAAGCCGAGGGAACAGCGCCAGCTCGGCGCGTAGATGGCGTCGCCGCCGGAGAGCAGCTTGCTGAACTTGCCGGGGGTCCGCTCGACGCGTATGGCGGACGCGTTGGCTCCGGCCTGCCGCTTGATCTTGGCTATGTCGGCCTTGCTGACGGTGGAGTCGGCGGTCACGACCAGCGTATGGGTGGCGGGGTCGACGCTCCAGGCGGTGCCCGCGACATCGGCGCCCCGCACGGCGCTGCCTGCGGCGGAGAGCTGGGTGGCGCTGAACACCTGGGACGGGGTGGCACTTGCGGTGGGGACCGCGAGGGCGCCGGCGGCGAGGAGCCCCGCGGTGAGGGCGACTGCCTTGGTGCGTCTCGCGAGACCGCGGTGGCGGGTGGGGGTGGTGCGCTTGATCCTCACTTCTTTTCCTCCCGAGGGGAATCGAGGGGCCCGAGTTGGGTGGGGGGACCCCGTGAGGCGCAGCCGGAGCTGACGGCAGCACTGTTGAGCGCAAGCCGTGCTCCTGACAAGCGCTTGGGAGGGAGTATTCGGCGGCCCGGCCGTCGGGCGCAAGGGCGCCTTTCGGCCGGGCCGTTGGGGTTGGGGAGCTCGCGGATCAGCGGGTGAGGACGGTCCGCTCGCCCGCCGCGACCGCCGCGCCGAGGGTGTTGCCCGGGGGCGGGAAGGGGCAGATGAAGTGCTCCGCGAAGGCGCACGGCGGCAGCAGTGCGCGGTTGAAGTCCACCGTGAGCCGTCCCCGCGCATCGGGTGCGCCGGGGCGCAGGAAACGGAACCGGAAGCTCGAATCCCCGCTGGTCGCATCGGCGAACACCGCCCAGAGCGCGCCATCGTCCTCGACCGCCACCTGGAGGGTGTGTTCCCGGCCGTCGAGCGCGAACGCGAGCTCCCCGCCGAGGCCGAGCCCGCGCTCCACTCCGTCGGCGTTCGCCACCCGTACGGTCCGCGCCTCGTCGTACGGGCGGAAGCTGGCGGGCACCGCCCAGCGCGCCTCGTACGGCGTCGCCCCGATGCCCGCGAAGGCGCGTCGTCGCCCGGCCTCGGGGTCCCAGACCCGCACCGCCCACAGTCCTTCGCGGCGCAGCACCACGAGCCGCCGCGCGCCCTGGGCCAGCCGGGACTCACCGGCCGGCGTGTGGTCGGCGGTCAGCCGCACCTCGCCGCCGAAGGGCTCTCCGTCGAGGGTGATCCCGTCCTGCGCGGCGGCCGTGAGCACCACCGCGTCGTCGTCTTCGCGCCACTCGCCCGGCACGGCCGGAATTCGTCCCTCCAGCGCGTCGGCGAGCCAGTGGGTGCCGGTCAGCGCCAGCGGACCGTAGGGCGCCGAGACGGTCTCGATGCGCCGTTCGTGCCAGTTCTTCCACTCCTGTGCCGCGTCCTGCGGATCCCCCGCCGCGTCCGTGCTCATGTGTTCAACCTTCCGTACGGGGTGGGCAGCCCCAGGTGCGAGCGCAGTGTCGGGCCGGAGTATTCCGTACGGAAGACCCCCCGCTCCTGCAGCAGCGGCACCACCCGGTCGACGAAGTCGTCGAGTCCGCCCGGTGTCAGATGCGGGACGAGGATGAAGCCGTCGGCGGCGTCGGCCGTCACGAACTCGGTGAGCCGGGCGGCCACCGAGGCCGGTGTCCCGATGAACGACTGACGGCCGGTCGTCTCGATGACCGTCTGCCGGATGGAGAGGCCCTTGGCCTCGGACAGCGCCCGCCACCTGGCGGCGACCGCGAAGGGGTCGCCCCCCTTCACCCGGCCCTCGACCGGCTCGGAGTCCGGGTCCGGGTCGATCTCCGGGAGCGGCCCGTCCGGGTCGTACGCGGACAGGTCGCGGCCCCAGATCTGCTCCAGGGCGACGATCGCGTTCTGCGGGGAGACCTGGCGCCGCCGGATGTCGGCGGCCTTCTCCTGCGCCTCGGCGTCGGTGTCACCGAGCACGAAGGTCACCCCCGGCATGATCTTCAGGTCCTCGGGGCGCCTGCCGTACTTGGCGAGCCGGGACTTCACATCGGCGTAGAACTCCCGCCCGCCCTCCAGGGTGCCGTGCCGGGTGCTGTGCCCTCCCGGGGGATGACCCCCGGACGCCCAGCCGGTAAAAACGATGTCGGCGGTGGAGGCGGCGAACTCGCGGCCCTCGCCGGAGTCCCCGGCCTGGATGACGACCGGGTGGCCCTGCGGGGAGCGGGGGACGGTGAACTCCCCCGCTATGGAGAAGTGCTGCCCCTGATGGGCGAACGGACGCGGGGTGCCCTCCGGTGTCCAGGAGTCCCACAGCTCGCGGGCGGTGGCGACGAACTCGGCGGCCCGGGTGATGGGGGTCCCCCCTGATCGAGCGAAGCCGAGATCTTGGGGCAGGTCGGCGCGGTCCAGAGAGCCGCCGCGCCGGAAGTTCTCCCCGGTGAACGCGTCGAACGAGGTGACCACGTTCCAGGCGGCGCGCCCGCCGGAGAGGTGGTCCAGGGAGGCGAAGCGCCGGGCGAGCTCGTAGGGCTCGTTGAAGGTGGCGTTGACGGCGGCGGCGAGGCCCAGGTGCTCGGTGACGGCCGCGAGCGCGCCGAGCACGGTGAGGGATTCGGGACGGCCGGCCACGTCGAGGTCGTGGATGCGCCCCTTGTGCTCGCGCAGCCGCAGCCCCTCGGCGAGGAAGAGGAAGTCGAACAGGCCGCGCTCGGCGGTGCGGGCCAGATGCACGAAGGAGGAGAAGTCGATCTGGCTCCCGATAGAGGGGCTGCGCGAAGCGCATCCTGCCGGGGTGGTGGTCGGGCGACGGGAGGGCGGGTCGGCCCACACGGTGGTGTTGTCGACGCCCGGGAAGTGGGCGGCGAGGTGCATCTGCCTGGTCATGACGTGCTCCCGGCCCGCGCGTACTGGTTGGCGGCCCGGGCCAGGCCCAGGTGTTCGCGGAGTGTGGCGCCGGGGTAGAACCGGCGCATTAAGCCCCGGTGCTGGAGCACCGGTACGGTCCCGTCGACGAGCAGCGCCAGATCGCGCCCGGGCTCGGCCGGGCGCAGATGGAAGCCCTCGGCGGCGCCCTGCACGTACCAGTCGCCGATGAGCGTGGCGAGGGAGACCGCGTCGGCGGTGGTGTGCAGTGCGACCGGGAGCGAGACGAGCACCCGCAGCCGCTCGGGGTCGCGGCCGTGGGCGCGGGCCCGGTCGCGCAGTTCTTCGCGCAGTTCGCGGGCGGCGGCCGGGTCCTCGGCGCGCACCAGCGCGATGTCGGCGTGCCGGACGGCGGCCGCGCGCGGCTCGGCGGCGGTCGCGTCGATCACCGTGACGGGGTGGCCCTGCGGCGGCCGGGGCACGATGGCCGGGCCGCGCACCGAGAACGTACGGCCTTCGAAGTCGACGTAGTGCAGCTTGTCGCGGTCGATGAAGCGGCCGGTCGGCTCGTCGCGGATCTCGGCGCCGTCCTCCCAGCTGTCCCACAACCTGGCGGCCACGTCCGCGACTTCGCGAGCCTCGTGCCACAGTTCGGCGGCGGGCGCGGCGGGGCGGCGGCCGAAGAGCGCGGCCTCCGCCTCGGTGGTGGACACCTCGGGGCTCCAGCCGGCCCGGCCCCGGCTCACCCAGTCGAGGGTGGCCACGGCCGAGGAGACGTGGAACGGCTCGGTGTGGGTGGTGGTCACGGTGGGCACGAGGCCGATCCGCTCGGTGGCGGGCGCGACCCGGGCGAGCACGGCGAGCGCGTCGAGGCCGGGCCGGGCGAAGGAGTCGCCGAGCGTGACGAAGTCCAGGGTGCCGCGCTCGGCGAGCCGGGCGAGGGCGGTGTAGTGGCGGGCTTCGAAGTGGGGCGGGCCGCCGATGTCGGCGGCGAGGTGGAGCGGCCGGGTGGGCGTACGGGAAGGGGGCATGGCGGTTCTCCTTGCGGGGTGCGTCGGGATCAGAGGACCTTGGCGAGGAAGGCGCGGGTGCGCTCGTGGGGGTTCCCCTTCGCGTGGTGGCGTGTGGAACGCGGTACGGGGGCCGCGGCGCCGGTTCAGGCGCTGAGCGGGCGACACGCGAGGTCGCGCAGGAAGCTCAGCGCGGCGCGCGCGCAGGCGTCGTTCTGCCCGAACGCGGGTCCTGCGGTGCGGGGCCGGGTGAAGGCGCCGGACACCCGTGCGGTGGTGTGCGGGCCGAGCGCGAAGCGACGCGGGTGCGGGCGCCCGGGATGGTAGGCCCCGCGCTCGTCGTAGCGCCCGCCGCGCCCCTCGGTGAGCAGCACCATCAGGTCGACGAAGGCCGGCCCGAAGCCGCTTCCGATCACCGGTTCGCCGGGGCGCGGGGCCGACAGGTCCCAGTCGGCCGTGCAGGCAGGCGGCAGGTGGACGAGCCCGTGGGGTGCGGCGAAGTCCGTCAACTCCCGCTGCTCGTCGTCCGGTTCGGCGTCCGGGTGGCCGAGGGTGAGCACCCCCAGATCGGCGCCCAGCGGCTCGGGGCGCCCTTCGGGCCACACCTGCGGCAGAACGGGCGGCTGTTCCGAGAGGGGCAGGGACATACGAAGGCTCCGTGGATGCCGGGATCGAACACGGTGATGCCTTCACGCACACAGCGCGGACCAGCCCCTCAGCACGGTCCGTTCCCGAGGCTATGCGGTGCGTACGGCCGGTTGTCAAGGCTGTCCGCACTGTGAGCCGTACGTCTCACGGCAGTTGACGCGAATACGGATGCCTGTTCCACTTGGGCCATGCATCCGCAGCAGTGGCTGGTCACGCGCTCCCACATCGACTTCGGTCGAGTGTGGTCCTCGTCCTGTTGAGCCGACCTCCTGCACGGATTGCCCCCGGCGCCCGCGCGCGCCGTTCTCCCACGCCTTCACACAGCTGACACCGCGCACCCCTCCCCTCGCACCACCGCACTCCCCCGACGCTTCGGCGTGCCGGCCCGCGGCCGGGTCGTCACAGATCTCACCCTCCGAACAAAAGTGACCCTACGTGCACGCCATGTGACAATACGTCAGCAGTCGCAACCGCAGTCGCAGCAGTCGCATCCATCACAGCAATCGCACCCGTCGCAGCACTTGCAGACATCACAGCAATCGCAGCAGTCACAGTCGCAGTCGCGGCAGAAGCCTTCCTGCTTCCGCCGCGACCAGGGGCCCTCGTACTCCTTGGCACAGCACATCTGGCAGGTGCAGCAGAGCCCGGCGAAGACACCGCAGCCCGCGAGGAAGCCGCGCGGCGCGGGGGGCCTGGGGCCCTCACCCTGCGGCGGCGCGCCGTACGGGTTGCCGGGCACGGGTGCGTACGGACCGCCGGGCGGCGGCGACCCGTAGGGACCGGGCTGGTGGGAGCCGTGGACATCGGCGTCGGCGTGGCCATCGACAGCGGTGTGACCGTGGGCACCGTCGCCGCCGTGGGCGCAGCCCGCCGTACCGAAGGACCGGTTCACGGACTGCTTCAGCTCGTGGGCGAGCAGGACGTGCGCCAGTCTGCCGTCGACGAAGTCGACCTCGCGCAGGGCGAGCCGGATGCCGTGCACCGCGTCGTCGGCGAGCCGCCGGGCCTCGGCCAGGTCGGTACCGGTCGCCGTGAGCGGGTTCCAGGCACCCGCTGCGGCGTCGGGCGCCTGGTCCTCCACAGCGTCCAGGAGGTGCGCGAGCCGCCCGAAGAGGCGGCCCGCCTCGGCCAGCGGCTCGGCGTTGTGGAGGCGCCCGGCGAGTACGGCCGTGTGCGCGAAGGCCGCGGCGGTGGCCGTCTCGGTCGGCTCGGTGACCGTGAGCAGGGAGGTGCCCGGCCCCGCGAGCGCCTCGATCGCGGTCTGCCGGTCGACCGCGTCGACCAGGACCGCCGTGTCGAACCCGAGGGAGGCGCCGGTGCGGGCGCCCGCCCGGTCCCAGCTCGCGGCGAGCCGGCGGGCCGCCAGCGCCACCGGCTTGCGCTTCAACAGGCCGTCCCGGTCGGCCACGTGGTCGCGGACCTTCGCCGAGGCCAGGACCAGCGAGACGGCCGCGGCGAGCCGGGCGCCCTCGCCCTGGGCGACCGGGGCCGTCCGCATCGCGCGCAGCGGACAGGGCCCGGCGGTGCGCCTGCGCCCGGTACCGCTTTCGACCTGAGCCTCCGTCAGAACCGAGACGATCAGCCCGTCGTAGTTGGTCACGACCCGGGCGAGCTGGCCATGGTCGGAGCGAAGTGCCAGGCAGAGGCCGCAGAGATGGGCCATCCACTCGGTTTTCAGACCCTCGGTGAGCCGATGCGAGCAGGGCCTGACGATTCCGAACACGACGCTCCCCCGGGTGCCGCGGGGCACCTCGCCCCACGCCTCGTTCAACAGTGCGGCAGGCATCGTATCGAGCGATCCGTTCACCCGTACGTCCGCTCCATCACCCGTCTGGACGGAAGTTCATATTTTGTATCCGTTACCCGTCGTACAGCGGAAGAAAGCTGACGATTCGCCACATCTTCTGCACCAGTCCCGTCACGAATCCCCTGCACGGCGGCTATCCACTTGGCGCGGTATCCGCATCATGGACGACCATAGGGGTGCGGAACGCGAGCAGTAGTAAGAAGAAGTCCGCTGTGAGAGGAGGCGTCCATGGGATCGGTGCGCAAGGCGAGTGCCTGGCTGGGACTTGTCGAGGACAACGACGACCGCTACTACGACGACGAGTACACCGAGGGAGCCGAGTCCGGCGAAGCCTGGGTGACGGACCCGCGGGTGCGGGTGGCCTCCGAGGCGGCCCACGAGCAGGGGCGCCGGATCGCCACGGTCACGCCCGACGGGTTCCGTGACGCGCGCGGCATCGGCGAGCTCTTCCGCGAAGGCGTCCCGGTCATCGTGAACCTCACATCCATGGAGCCCGGTGACGCCAAGCGCGTCGTGGACTTCGCGGCCGGCCTGACGTTCGGGCTGCGCGGCTCCATCGAGCGCGTGGCGACGAGGGTCTTCCTGCTGACCCCCGCCGACACCCAGATCGTCAGCGGCGAGGCCGCGGGCCGCGCCGCCGGCGGCTTCTTCAACCAGAGCTGAGCTTCCAGTGGCGCCCAGCCGGGGGTCCGGCCCGCGGCACAGCCGCAATGGGACACAGCGCCCCCCGGGAGATACAGCAACCAGAGCTGAGCAGGGCGCTCACCGGACCGCCGTTCCTAGCGGAACGCGTCCAGTCCGGTGAGCGCCTTGCCCAGCACCAGCTGGTGCATCTCCACGGTGCCCTCATAGGTGAGCACCGACTCCAGATTGGTGGCGTGCCGCATCACGGGGTACTCCAGCGAGATCCCGTTGGCCCCGAGGATCGTGCGCGAGGTGCGGCAGATCTCGATCGCCTCCCGTACGTTGTTGAGCTTTCCGAAGCTGACCTGTTCCGGACGGAGCCTGCCCGCGTCCATGCGCCGCCCCAGATGGTGGGCGAGCAGGACGCCCTTGTGGAGCTCGACCGCCATGTCGGCGAGCTTGGCCTGGGTGAGCTGGAAGCCGCCGATGGGCCTGCCGAACTGCTCGCGGCTCTTCGCGTAGTCCACCGCCGCCTGGAACGAGGCACGGGCCGCGCCCATCGCGCCCCAGACGATTCCGTACCGCGCGTGCGAGAGACAGCTCAGCGGGCCCTTGAGCCCGGTGACCCCCGGCAGCACCGCGTCGGCGGGCAGCCGCACCTCGTCCATGACCAGCTCGCTGGTGACCGACGCCCGCAGCGACCACTTGTGCTTGATCTCGGGCGCCGAGAAGCCAGGGGTGTCGGTGGGCACGACGAATCCCCTGATACCGCCACTCCCGCCGTCCGTCTGCGCCCAGACCACCGCGACCCCGGCGACCGACCCGTTGGTGATCCACATCTTGCGGCCGCTCAGCACCCAGTCGGTGCCGTCCCTCTTCGCGTACGTACGCATCCCGGCCGGGTCGGAGCCGTGGTCGGGCTCGGTGAGGCCGAAGCAGCCGATGGTCTCGCCGACCGCCATCGACGGCAGCCAGCGCTCCTTCTGCTCCTCGGAGCCGAACCTCCAGATCGCGTACATCGCGAGCGAGCCCTGGACCGAGACGAGGGAGCGGATGCCGGAGTCGGCGGCCTCCAGCTCCAGACAGGCCAGGCCGTACTGGACGGCGGTGGCGCCCGCGCAGCCGTAGCCGGTGAGCGACATCCCGAGCGCGCCCATGCCGCCGAGTTCCAGCGCGAGCTCGCGGATGGGCGGCTCGCCGCTCTCGTACCACTCGGCGATGTGCGGCAGGACCCGGTCGGCGGCCCAGGAGCGGACGGTGGCGCGGACCGCGAGGTCCTCGTCGCTCAGCAGGTCGTCGAGCCCGAGGGGGTCGGCCGGGTCGAAGGGGGGCAGCTTGGCGGGTGCGGACATGAGGATGCCTCCGGCGGCTCGCTCAGAACCTGTGCGGCTCAGCTAAAACTAGCAGTGGTAGTTATTGCTGCCCGCTGACGTTACGGCTCAGTGTGCCGCGCGTCCAGACCCGCCCGTCCGCGCGGGCCCCACTCCCTCAGTGGCCGCCGGGCCCGGATGCCGCCGCCTCGGTGGCCGGAACGCCCGCCGCCGCGTGGACCCTGGCGTGCGGCTCGGTCCGCTGCTCGGGCAGCCCGGGCGCGGGCTCGGTGTGCTGCGCCCCGCACTCCATCACCCGGGGCAGCCGCAGCGCGGCCAGCGCGCCCAGGACCAGCAGACCCGCGCTGACCAGCAGCGTCACATGCAGACCATGGACGAAGGAGTGCTGCGCGGCGCTGCGCAGGGCCGCGCCCGCGGGGCCGCCGAGGCGGTCCGCTATGTCATAGGCCTCGCCCAGGGAGTTGGCCGCGCCCGCGGAGGCCTCACGCGGGACCCCGGGGACCGAGGCGAGCCCGGGCGCGTAGGCCGCGTTCATCACACTGCCGAGCAGGGCGATACCCATTCCGGCGCCGAGCTGGTAGGAGGTCTCGCCGATCGCGGCGGCCCCGCCCGCGCAGTCGGCGGGCGCCTCGCTCAGCATCGATTCGTACGCCCCGAAGAGGGTCGTCTGGAGGCCGAAGCCCAGGACTATGAAGGCGCTGGTGAGCAGCAGCGGCCGGTCGTGCTGGCCCATCAGGACGAGCAGCAGCACGGCGGCGGCGGTCAGGGCGAAGCCGCAGCCGACCATGGTGCGCGGGCCGAAGCGGCGCAGGGTGTACGAGCCGGTGGCCCCGGCGGCCATCGCGGCGAAGGTGAGGGGCAGCAGCCGCAGCCCGGTCTCCAGCGGGCTGAGCCCGAGGACCAGCTGGAGGTACTGGACGGCTATGAGCTCCAGGCCGACCAGCGCCAGCATGGCGAGGACGATGCACCCGATCGAGGTGGAGAAGGTGGGCCGGGCGAACATCCGCATGTCGACCAGCGGATGGCGGCGCCGCTTCTGGCGCCGTACGAACAGGACGATCAGGGCGGTGCCCGCGCACAGCGGCGCCAGGGTGAAGAGGTCGAGCAGCCCGTGGCCGGCGCCCAGCCGCTTCACGCCGAGGACCAGGGTGATCACCCCGGCGGCGGCCGTCAGCGCGCCGAACACGTCCCACGGCCCGTCCGCGCCGCCCTTCGACTCGGGCAGCAGCTTGCGGCCCAGCGGGAGGATCAGCGCCATCAGCGGAATGTTGATCAGGAAGACCGAGCCCCACCAGAAGTGCTGGACGAGGAAGCCGCCGAGCACGGGTCCGGTGGCGGCGCCTATCGCCGCGGTGGCGGTCCACACACCGATGGCGGTGGCGCGTTCCCGACGGTCCGGGAAGACCGCGCGGAGGATGGAGAGCGTGGCGGGCATGATCATCGCGCCGCCGACGCCGAGCAGCGCACGGGCCACGATCAGGAGCTCGGCCGACCCGGCCAGGGCCGCCACGGCGGACGCCAGGCCGAAGATCCCGTAACCGAGCAGCAGCACCCGGCGGCGGCCGACGCGGTCGCCGAGGGTGCCGAAGAGGATGAGGAGGGCGGCACAGACCAGCGGGTAGGCGTCGACGATCCACAGCAGCGCGGTGGCGCTGGGGCGCAGGTCCTCGGTGACCGAGGGAACGGCGACGTGCAGGACGGTCGCGTCGAGCGCGACGAGCAGCAGGCTCACACAGAGGACGACGAGGACGACCCAGCGGTTGGCACCGCCGGCGGTCGCACGCGCGCGTGCGGCGTCCGTCATCGTTCCTGCCATGTGTGTACCTCCTGTACGGCGGCCCCTGCCGGGGTCCCGGGACGCGCCGGCCTCGCGGTGACGCATCGTCCCCGCTCTCGGCGGACCCTGTACCTGAGTGGTGTTGTGGGTCCGGCATCGACGAGCGAGTGATTCGTCAGCGTACGCGAGTTCCAGCCATCGGCACGTGGTACACCTCTCACCCCATCGGACGCACGGCTGTGGCGTACGCCACATCGGCCGGAGTGCGGGGAGCGTCACCCCGGGGCATTAATGATCTTGGCACGCCGTGTCGGTGAATCCTGGCACCCGGTGCCAGGCCCGATGGCTGAACGATGAATTCCGGCCCGCTTCCCGGAGAATCTGTTCAGCGGATTCAAAGAGCGTTCCGCACCGGCCTGCGACGGAATAGATTCCAAGGTCATCCACGCATTTCCCGGGCCCGGGAATAAGCCGTGCCGTGAGACATACTCCACATCACATCGTCATCACAAAGCCGCCGGATCGGCCTGGGCCGTCACTCACTCGCTGTAACGTCGATTGAGTGCGTACCGACCGAATCTTCGCCCGTCTGGACCGGGAGCCCGAGCCGCCGAAGATAGCGATCCCGCGGATGAGCCGTCATCGCGTGATCCTCTTCAGCGCGACGATGGCGTTCTACGTCGCCATCGTCGTCGCCGTGCTCGCCTCGTCCTGGCTCGTCGAGCTGGACTGGAAGGTCATGCTGTTCCGGCCCTACGAGCAGTGGCCGCAGCTGCACGCCTTCCTCGACTACTTCGTGGTCCTGGGCCAGCGCGGCCCCACGGCGGTGATGGTCGCGGCCTGGCTGGGCTGGCGCTCCTGGCGGCAGCACACCCTGCGCCCGCTGCTCGCGCTCGGCGCCTCGCTGCTGCTCCTGAACATCACGGTCGGCGCGGTCAAGCTCGGCCTCGGCCGCCTCGGCCCGCACTACGCGACGCGGATCGGCTCGGCCGAACTGTTCGCGGGCGGCGACATATTCCCCTCGGGCCACACCGCCAACGCGGTCGTGACCTGGGGCATCCTCGCCTATCTGGCCACCACCCCGCGGGCCCGGCGCTGGCTGTCGGTGATCTCGGCCGTGGTCGCCCTGGGCGTCGGCGCCACCACCGTCTACCTCGGCACCCACTGGGTGAGCGACGTGCTCCTCGGCTGGGCGGCCGGACTGCTCATCCTGCTGGCCCTGCCCTGGTGCGAGCCGCTCATCGCCCGCGCCGAGGCGCTGGTCTTCGCGCTGCGGGCCAAGTGGCGCGCACGCGGAACTGCCGTTCCGGCACTGCCCGTTCCGGCCGGCGCGCTGCCCGGCGTGTTCGCCCAGCGCATCGCGAGCGAGGACGACGCCCCCGTGCGCGAGCCGGTGGGCGCGGCCAGTGGCGGGCGCACCGCAGGGGCCCGCGGCGCGGCCCGCCCGCCGGGCGCCGGTCCCCGCCCCGAGCGCCCGCCGGT
>NZ_JBHWUR010000016.1:0-113048 GCF_042737755.1 Streptomyces sp. NPDC059994 | reverse complement strand
CCGGTCGCCCCCGCGGCCGCGCCGCCGATGCCCGCCGCGCCCCCGGCCCCGGCTCCGGCCGCGCCGGCCGCGGCGCCGAGCGGGAAGATCAACCTGGACAAGGGCCGCGTCAGCCTCCAGAAGAACCAGACGGTGTCGCTGGTCAAGGGCGGCCGCCCGCTGCTCTCCCAGGTCAAGATGGGCCTCGGCTGGGAGCCCGCGTTCCGCGGCAAGGACATCGACCTGGACGCCTCGGTGATCGCGTACGGGCCGCAGCGCAACCACCTGGACAGCTGCTACTTCGGCAGGCTCTCGATCCTGGGCGGCGCGGTCAAGCACTCCGGCGACAACCTCACGGGCGAGGGCGCGGGCGACGACGAGGTGATCGTCGTCGACCTGGGCCGCATCCCGGCGGAGGCCACGGGCCTGGTCTTCACGGTGAACTCGTTCTCCGGCCAGAAGTTCACCGAGGTCGCCAAGGCGTACTGCCGACTGATGGACGCGGCGACCGGCGAGGAACTGGTCCGCTTCGACCTGACCACCGCCGAGCCGCAGACGGGCGTGATGATGGCCAAGCTGATCAAGCAGTTCTCCGGCGAATGGGAGATGACGGCGCTGGGGAACTTCGTGAAGTCCCGGACGGTGCGCGGGATGGTGAAGCCGTCGGCCGAGGCGCTCTGACCCGCCGGAAGACCGCGACGACGGCCCGAGACGACCGGGGCCCGTCACCCGCCGCACGCGGGCGACGGGCCCCGCGCGTTCCGTGACGCGAGGCGACACGGGACACCTGTTGTCCGAAGCTCACAACCCTCCTGGGACAAATCGATCCGTTCGGCCCCTCCCCCGCACCCGCCCGCGACTGGCAGGGTCGAGGGCATGAACGATCATGAAGACGTAGTGGTGACCGGTCTCGGCGCGATCACTCCGCTCGGCGCGGACTCCGTATCCACCTGGTCCGGTCTGCTCACCGGCAAGTCCGGGGTGTCCCTGCTCACCGAGGAGTGGGCGGCGGACCTGCCGGTCCGGGTCGCGGCGGGCCTGCCCGTCGACCCGGTCTCGCTGCTCGACCGGGTCGAGGCGCGGCGCCTTGACCGATGTGAACAACTGGCCCTGATCAGCTCCCGCGAGGCCTGGCGGGACGCGGGCACCCCCGAGGTGGAGCCCGAGCGGCTGGCGGTGGTGATCGGCACCGGCACCGGTGGCGTGCTGACCACGCTGGGCCAGGACGACACGTACGAGAAGAGCGGCGCGCGCGGACTCTCGCCGTACGCCGTGCCGATGCTGATGCCCAACGGCCCGGCGGCCTGGGTCTCCATGGACCTGGGCGCGCGGGCCGGGGCGCGCACGCCCGTGAGCGCCTGCGCGTCCGGGGCCGAGGCCATCGCGATGGGGCTCGACCTCATCCGCGCGGGGCGGGCCGACGTGGTGGTCGCGGGCGGCACGGAAGCCTGTCTGCACCCGTTCACGCTCGCCGCGTTCGCGCAGATGAAGGCGCTGTCGCCACAGGAGCACGACCCCGAGACGGTGTCCCGGCCGTTCGACGCGGACCGCAGCGGGTTCGTGATGGGCGAGGGCGCGGGCGTACTCGTCCTGGAGCGGGCCTCCTTCGCGCGGGCCCGGCGGGCGCGGGTGTACGGGGCGGTGGCGGGGGCGGCCGTGACCTCCAGCGCCGACCACATCACCGCGTCGGACGTGGCGGGCCAGGTCCGGGCGATCGAAACGGCGCTGCGGGACGCCGGCTTGGGCCCCGCCGACATCGGCGTGGTGCACGCGCACGCCACGTCGACACCGTCGGGGGACCTGGCCGAGGCGGACGCGGTGGCACGGGCGATCGGCACCCACCCGGTGGTCACCGCGACCAAGTCGATGACCGGCCATATGCTCGGCGCCTCCGGGGCGGTGGGGGCGATGGCGGCCCTGCTCGCCCTCCACGACGGCACGGTCCCGGCCACGCGCAACCTGGACCGGCTGGATCCGGCGGTGCAGCTCGATGTGGTGGCGGGCACGAACCGCACCGGCGAGTGGGACGCGGCGCTCGCCAACTCCTTCGGCTTCGGGGGCCACAACGTGAGCCTGGTCCTGACGCGGACGCCGACGAACGGCTGACGCGGACGCGCCCCCGGGCCCCGTGTTTGTCTGCGGGTTCGGTGGGGGCTGGTCGCGCGGTTCCCCGCGCCCCTGGATGCGCCCCTTCGGGGCGCCCAGGGGATGCCGCGCAGCGGCATTCAAGGGGCCCGGGGCTGTGACAGCGTGCGGCTCCGCCGCGTGGGCGCGACCAACCACGGACAACCCGCAGATGAACGGAGCTGTCACAGCGGGAACGGGCGGGCTGGGGCGCAACCAGGGGTGGGGCAGGCCGCGTCGCACATGCTGATGGCCGTAAGGTCGAGGCGAGCGGATCGGGAGGTGCGGTGCGGGAGATCGGCGGGTACCGCCTCGTCGCGCTGCTCGGCGACGGCGGCATGGGCCAGGTGCACCTCGCCCGCGCCGCCTCCGGGCGGCTGGTCGCGCTGAAGACCGTGCACCCGCACCTCGCCGCCGACCCCCGTTTCCGGGAGCGCTTCCGCCGCGAGGTGGCGGCCGCCAGGGCGGTGGACGGCCCGTACACCGCAGGCGTACTCGCGGCCGACCCGGACGCCGAACCCCCGTGGCTGGCCACGGCGTACGCCGCCGGCCCCGCCCTCTCCGAGGCCGTCTCCGCGCTCGGCCCCCTCGGCCCCCGGCAGCTCGCCGCGCTCGGCGCCCTGCTGGCGGAGGCGCTGGCCGCCGTGCACGCCGCGCACCTCGTGCACCGCGACCTCAAGCCCGCGAAGGTGATCGTGACCCGGGACGGGCCGAAGGTCATCGACTTCGGGATCGCCAAGGGGACCGTAGAAGGCGTGGAAGGAGAGGCGCTCACCCACTCCGGCGAGACCCTGGGCTCCCCCGGCTTCATCGCCCCCGAACAGCTCGCCCGCGACGGCGAACCCGGCCCGGCCGCCGACGTGTTCGCGCTCGGCGGGCTGCTCGCGCTCTGCGCCACCGGCCGCAACCCGTTCGGCGCGGGCAGCGCCCCGCAGGTCCTCTACCGCACGCTCCACGAGGAGCCGGACCTCGACGGCGTACCGGGGGACGACTGGCGGGAGTTCCTCGGGCGGTGTCTGGCCCGCGAGCCCGCCGACCGGCCCGACGTCGCCGAGGTCCTGGCGTGGTGCGCCGGGCGCAGCGCCCCCGAGCCGTGGTGGGAGCAGGAGCCGGTCACCGGTCTGATATGCCAGCACGAGGAAGCCACCGCCGAGTTGATCGAGGCGGCTCCCTCTCCGCCGGACACAGCGCTGCCCGACTCCAGCCGCGCGTCCCGCCGCCACTTCCTCCTCTGGTCCGCCTCCGGCGCCGTCGCCGCCGCCGGGATCTCCACCGCGGTCGCACTCGGCGACAACGAAAGCGGAAGCGGAAGCGGAAGTGGAAGTGGAAGTGGAAGTGTCGGGGAGCAGGCCGCCGACCCCGACGCCGACCCCACCTCCTGGCCCCGCGGCCGCGCCCTGTGGACCCGTACGCTCGGCCCCACCCAGTACGGCGGCGCCCTGATCCGCCACGGCGACGCCCTCTACGTCCGCGACAACGCCTCCCTCACCTGCCTCGACCCCGCCACCGGCGCCGTCCGCTGGCAGCGGGACGCCAAGGGCGCCGGCCAGGTCGTGCCGCACGGCACGGACCTCGTCTACCTCGTACGCACCGAGCCCGCCGGCGCTCCGACCCTCGCCGCGCTCGACTCCGCCACCGGCGACACCCGCTGGGAGACCCGCGATCCGCAGCTCGAAGGGCTGCGGCCGCGCAGCTCGCTCCTGCCCGACGACGTCGAACTTGAGGGCTCCCGGGGCATGTTCGCGCTCGGCGACGCGGTCGTGTGCTTCGTCACGTACGAGCCGTACGACACCGCCTGGTCGCGGCGGGCCGGGCAGAAGCGGCCCTGGCGGGCGTACGGCTACGACGCGGCGACCGGCGAGGGGCTCTGGTACCACGAGGGGACGGCCGCCGGGGTGACGGCGGTGCGGCACGCGGGCGGGCGGTTCGCGGTCGCCGCGTCCGTCTACGCCCAGTCGGACGAGCCGGAGCAGCTCAAGGTCCGCGCGCAGGAGCCGCTCCATGTGCTGCGGGCCTCCGACGGCCGCCTGGAGACGACCGTCGTGGGCGGGGCGCTGCGGCCGGACGCCCATCCGGGGGCCACCGGCACGGGCTGCTTCGCGCTCGGCGAGGCGGTCAGCGCCGTCGATCTGGCGACCCGGACCACGCTGTGGTCCCGGGGCGTCACCGGCTCGGTGTCCGTGACGCCGACGGCCACCGGGGGCCTGGTGCACGCCGCTTCGCACTCGGAGGTGAGCGCGCTGGACGCGGCAACCGGCCGGACCCACTGGCTGCGTACGGACGTGCGACGGCTCACCGAGGCACCCCACGCATCGCCGCCGCCGCTGCTCTCCGAGGGGCGGCTGTACGTCACCGGGCCGGAGCCGGGCAGTGACCGGCTCGCGCTGGGCGGGCCGAAGTGGGGGCTGCACGCGCTGGACCCGGCGACGGGGAAGCTGGTGTGGGCCGTGCCGTTCGAGGGACGCGACGAACTGCTCGGGAGTGCCGGGGGCGGTCTGGTGCACGTGTGCGCCGGGTCGGTCCTCACCACCTTCCACGGCCCGGACGGCGCCGCATGACGGATCCGTCACTCGCCTCGGATCCGCGCCGGCTGGGCGGGATCCGCCTGCTCGGCCGGCTCGGCGCGGGCGGGATGGGGCAGGTGTACCTCGGGCGTACGACAGGCGGGCGGCTGGTCGCCGTGAAGACCGTCCACGAGCACCTCGCGGACGACCCGCACTACCGGCAGCGGTTCCGGCGCGAGGCGCCCGCCGCGCGGGCCGGGGCGGGCGCGCACACGGCCCCGGTCCTGGACGCCGGTCCCGACTCGCCGGTGCCGTGGCCGGCCACGGCGCTGCCGCACCGGCGGGACGCGGGCACCCTGGAGGCGGTGGCCCCGGCGACCGGGCGGGTCCGCTGGAGCGCGCGCGTGAGCGGCGGGGTCGCCCAGGTCCCGCCGGTGGTGGCGGGCCCGGTGGTCTACGCGGCGGCGGGCAGCGCCCGCACCGCACTGCGCCTCACCGACGGGCGGGCGCCGCGGAGCCGGCCGATGCCGGACCGGGTGAGCGAGCTCGCGGCGGACGGCGCGGGCTGGTACGCCCGTATCGGCAAGGCGTCGATACGGGCGTACGACAAGTCCTCGGCCTGAGCGGCAGAGTCGGCTGCGCCACGGCGCCCCTTCAGGGGCGCGGGGCTGTGACATGTGCGGCTCCGCCGCGATGGGGGTCCCCCCTGTTCGAGCGAAGCCGAGAACTTGGGGGAGCGACCAGCCACGAGCAACCCGCAGCCGCATCACGACGCTTCCCCGCGCTCAGCGCGGCTGGCGGCGCCAGGGGCCGGTGATGGCGAGCATGATGCCCGGCTCCTGGATGTTGGCGAACAGGGTCCGCCCGTCGGGCGAGAAGGTCACCCCGGTGAACTCGCTGTACTCCGGGGCCTGTTCGGTGCCCTGGTTGAGCTCGTTGCGGGCGATGGGGTACGTACGCCCGGAGTCGGTGGCGCCGAAGAGGTGCTGGATGCCCGCGCCGTCCTCGGCGATGACCAGACCGCCGTACGGCGAGACCGTGATGTTGTCCGGGCCGTCGAAGGCGCCGTCCTGGCCGGGCGCGGCGTTGACGCCGAGCAGCACCTTGAGGGTGAGGGTGCGACGGCGCGGGTCGTAGAACCACACCTGGCCGTCGTGCTGGACCGGGGACTCCTCACGGGCGTACGAGGAGACGATGTACACACCGCCGTCGCCCCACCACATGCCCTCCAGCTTGCGGGCGCGGGTGACGTCCTGGCCGGTGAACTGCTTGCGCACGGAGGTGGTGCGGGCGTCGCGGTCGGGCACGTCGACCCAGTCGACCCCGTACACCGTGCCGGTCTTCGTGGCCCGCGAGAGGTCGTCGACGAACCGGCCACCCGCGTCGAAGCACTTGGTGGCCTGGAGGACTCCGGCGTCGTCGGCCAGCGTGCGCAGCTTCCCGCGGCCGTGCTTGAAGCCGTGCGGCGGGGTCCAGCGGTAGAGCAGGCCGTTGGGCCCGGCGGCGTCCTCGGTCAGGAAGAGGTGGCCGCGCCGGGGGTCGACGACGACGGCCTCGTGGGCGTACCGGCCGAGCGCCTTGAGGGGCTTGGGGGCGCGGTTGGCGCGCCGGTCGTAGGGGTCGACCTCGAAGACATAGCCGTGGTCCTTGGTCATCCCGTTGGAGCCGGCCTTGTCCTCGGTCTCCTCGCAGGTCAGCCAGGTGCCCCAGGGAGTGGCGCCGCCCGCGCAATTGGTGGAGGTACCGGCGACGCCGACCCATTCCGCGACCGGGCCGCCGTGCGGGTGCACCTCGACGACGGTGCAGCCGCCGGACGCGGCCGGGTCGTACACCAGGCCCTCGGTGAGCGGCACCGGGTGCGGCCAGCTCTTGCGCGGGCCCTTCAGCTCGTGGTTGTTGACGAGCAGGGTGACGCCGCGCGGCCCCTCGAAGGCGGCGGTGCCGTCGTGGTTGGACGGGGTGATCTCGCCGGACTCCAGCTTGGTGACGCCGCTGTGGGTGACGATCCGGTACGAGAAGCCCTTCGGCAGCGCGAGTATGCCCTCGGGGTCGGGCAGCAGCGGGCCGTAGCCCGGCTCGTGGTGCCCGTGTCCGGCGGCGCCGTACGCGTCCTCGGCGGCCAGCGCGCCCGGCGCCGTGGCCAGCGCCCCGACGGATCCGGTGAGGGCGACCCCGGCACCGGTGAGGGCGGAATTCCTGGCGAACTCCCTGCGGCTGAGCGACATCGGGGTCTCCTGACGGGGGTTGCGGGAGGAGGGGGGCGGGGCCAGGGTCCCGAGGCCGGGCGAACATCACGCCAACACGGGGTGACGCCCGCCCCAACTCCCGCACTCCCGCGCGGCCTTGCGGAGTCACTGCGCGGTACCGGGCACCCCGTACGGCCTGAGGGGCGCGGGGCCGTGACGCCGTGCGGCTGCGCCGCGCGGGCGCGACCAGCCCCCGCCCGCCCGCAGCCGAAATCACCGCACTCCCGGCGGAGCCTCCGCCCCGGTGCCGGGCGCCGCCACTGTGAGGGCGCCCAGCAGCCCCGTCGCCCAAACCCCGCGGGCTACCCCCGCGACCGCGCCTTGAACGCCGCCTTGCGGGCCTCCTTGGCCACCTTCTTGTCCGGGTGCAGACGGCCCATCGCCTCCAGCACGTCCGCCGTGGCCGGGTGATCCACCCGCCACGCCGCGTCGAAGAAGCCGCTGTGCTGGCCGACCAGGCCCTCCACCAGGCCCTGGAGCTCCTCCAGGTCCCCGTCCACCGCCAGCTGCGCGGCGATCGTGTCCACCGCGAGCCAGAACACCATCGCCTCCGGCGGCGCGGGGACGTCCACCGCGCCCCGCTCGGCGAGCCACACCCGGGCGAGGCCGCCCAGCTCCGCGTCGTCCAGGACCTCGCGCAGCGCGGGCTCGGCCTCGGCGCCGGTGAGGGCGAGCGCCTGCTGGCAGTGGAGGCGGCGCAGCGGGCCACGCTCGTCCGAGCCGCGGGACGCGGCCAGCAACTCCCGCACGGCGGCCGGGAGTTCGTGCCGCGCCAGCCACTGCTCGGTCTCGGCGCGGGCGGCCGCCTCCGGGTAGTACGCGATGCCGTCGAGCAGCACGTCCGCGCCCTTGTCCGCGAGGTCGCCGACGGCCGGCGCCTCGACGCCCGCCTCCAGCATCCGGGCGCGTACGCCGTAGAGGCCGAGCGGGGTGAGGCGGACCATGCCGTACCGGGCGACGTCCTCGTCGTCGACGGGCGGGGCGGGCTCCTCGTCCTCCTCGGCCATCAGCGCCTCGTCCACCGGCCGGTACTCCACCAGGCCGATCGGTTCGAGCAGCCGGAACTGGTCGTCGAGGCGCATCATCGCGTCCGACACCTGCTCCAGGATGTCGTCGGTGGGCTCCCCCATGTCGTCGGGGACGATCATCGACGCGGCGAGCGCGGGCAGCGGCACCGGGCCCTCGCCCGCGCCGCCCTCGGTCACGGTGAGCAGATACAGGTTGCCGAGCACGCCCTCCAGGAAGTCGGCCTCCGCCTGCGGGTCCCAGTCGAGCCGGTCGAAGTCGAGCTCGCCGTCGTCCCCGATGAGGTCGGCGAAGTCGTCGAGCACGGGGGCGGTCGCGTCCGCGAAGACCGCGTCGAAGGCGTCCAGCCAGGTGGTGAGGACGTCCTGCGGGGAGCCGGAGGTGAGCAGGGCGAGGCTCTCGCCCGTCGCGGCCGTCCCCTCGCCGTCCTCGTCCTCGGCGTCGGTGACGTCGACGAGGCCCGCGTCGACGGCGATCCGCCACGCCTCGCTCGCGTCCGCCGCGCCGTCGTCGTCGGCGGTGAGGCCCAGCGCCTCGGCCGCCGCGGGCAGTTGCTCCTCGACGAGCTCGCCCCCGGCGCCGACCCGGGTCCCGGGCCCGGCCCAGCGGGCGAGCCGGGCCGCGCGGGCCAGCAGCGGGGCGGCGAGCGCCGCCCGCGCGAGTTCGGCCTCGGAGTGCAGCCGCACCGGCGGCAGGGTGGGGCGGTCTCCGGACATCTTTGGCGTACTCCTCGGGCGAAGCGATGTGATTCGAGAGGCACCCAGCGTAGACGTATTTCACCGGGTATCGCCGCGCCCGCCGAGAGCCGGGCCGAGCCGCACGGCGGGTTCCGGCCGGGGCGGCGACGGTTGCGTACGGGAATCGCCGGGAGATGTCCGGCCTCCCCCGCCGGCCGGTTCATCCAGCCGTCAGATTCCGGCCACCCGGCGACCCTTGACAACTGCACCGCTCAGCCAAGAGATTGACGCGCGTAGAACTTGCTGCACACCTGAGCAGCACCGCACCCGCACGTGCACCGATCCCTCATCCTCCGGAGTTTCTTGATGCCCGTTCCGAGATCCGCCGCCGTCTCCGCCGTCGTCGCCGCAGCGCTGGGCGCCGGTCTGCTCGCCGGCACCGTATCGGCCGCGGCCGACCCGACCGTCCCCGCCCCGGCCCGCATCCACGACATCCAGGGCACGACCCGCACCTCGCCGCTGGCCGGCAAGCAGGTCGCGGAGGTACCGGGCGTCGTCACGGGCGTACGGACGTACGGCTCCTCGAAGGGCTTCTGGTTCCAGGACACCGCACCGGACGACGACCCGGCCACCAGCGAGGGCGTCTTCGTCTTCACGGGCTCGGCCCCGACCGTGGCCGTGGGCGACGGGGTGCTGGTCTCCGGCACGGTCACCGAGTACGTCCCGGGCGGCCTGTCCTCCGGCAACCAGTCGCTGACCCAGATATCGAAGCCGACCGTGACGGTCGTCTCCCCGGGCAACCCGCTGCCCGCCCCGGTCACGGTGACGGCCCGTACGGTTCCCGGCCGCTACACCCCGGCGGGCGACCCGGCCGCCGCCAACAGCGTCAACGGGCTGACCCTCCAGCCGAAGAAGTACGCCCTGGACTACTACGAGTCCCTTGAGGGCATGAACGTCCGCATCGGCACCTCGCGGATCGTCGGCGCCACCGACCCGTACAGCGAGCTGTGGGTCACCGTGAAGCCGCGCGAGAACCGCACCAAGCGGGGCGGCTCGCTGTACTCGTCGTACGACGACCAGAACACCGGCCGCCTCCAGATCCAGAGCCTGGTGCCGAGCGCGCAGCAGCCCTTCCCCAAGGCGAACGTCGGTGACACGCTGACCGGCGCCACCGAAGGGCCGCTGGACTTCAACCAGTTCGGCGGGTACACGATCACCGCCCGTACGCTCGGCACGGTCAAGGACAGCGGCCTCAAGCGGGAGACCACCCGCAAGCAGCGCACCGGCGAGCTCGCGGTCGCCACGTACAACGTGGAGAACCTGGACCCGAGCGACCCGCAGGCGAAGTTCGACGCGCTGGCCGACGGTGTGGTCACCCACCTCGCCTCGCCCGACATCGTGGCCCTGGAGGAGATCCAGGACAACAACGGCGCCAAGAACGACGGCACGGTCGACGCGTCCGCCACCATCAAGAAGTTCACGGACGCGATCGTCGCCAAGGGCGGCCCCGCCTACCAGTGGCGCTCGATCGACCCGGAGAACCTCAAGGACGGCGGCGAGCCCGGCGGCAACATCCGCCAGGTGTTCCTCTTCAACCCGGCGCGGGTCTCGTTCACCGACCGCCCCGGCGGCGACTCCAAAGCCGCCGTCGGCGTCACCGGCACCAAGGGCCGCCCGGCCCTCACGCTCTCCCCCGGCCGCATCGACCCGGCCAACCCGGCCTGGGCGGACAGCCGCAAGCCGCTCGCGGGCGAGTTCGTCTTCAAGGGGCAGACGGTCTTCGTCATCGCCAACCACTTCGCCTCCAAGGGCGGCGACGAGGGCCTGGTCTCGCAGCACCAGCCGGTGCCGCGCTCCTCCGAGGCCAAGCGGCTGCTCCAGGCGCAGGCCGTGAACGGCTTCGTCAAGCAGATCCTCGCGGTCGACAAGCACGCCCGGGTGCTCGCGCTGGGCGACATCAACGACTTCGACTTCTCGGACACCACCAGGGCCCTGGAGGACGGCGGCGCGCTGCGCTCGGCGTTCCGCACGCTGCCGAAGAAGGAGCGTTACTCCTACGTGTACCAGGGCAACACCCAGGTGCTCGACCAGATCCTGACCAGCCCGGCCGTCCGCGGCTTCGACTACGACAGCGTGCACATCAACGCCGAGTTCTCGGACCAGACCAGCGACCACGACCCGCAGGTCATCCGCTTCCGCCCGTAGGTCACCCGGCCGGGGTGACGGTCAGCGCCGGAAGGTAGCGCGTCACCCCGCCACCGGTCACACCCGGGTAGTTCTGCACCCGGGCCCACTGCGGGGTCTTCGAGCCGACCCCGGCACCGGGCGCGCCCAGGGCGTCGACATGCGCCTGCTCGCTCTCCCACTCGGCGTAGTTGAGGACGCGGGTGCCGTCCAGGCTCGCGTGGAAGTGGGCGGAGAGGCCGCCGGCGGGCAGGTCCGGGTCGGTGTCGAGCGCCTCGAAGACACCGTCCACCCAGGCGCGCCGGCGGTCAGGGTCCGGTGCCTCGAACTCCACGTCGACGATCACGATGCAGCCGGGCGTACGGGGGTCGCCCGGCCGCGGGTCGCTGCTGCGGTAGAGCTCGTACGAGTGCAGGCCCGCGCGCTCGATGCCGGGGACGGCCGCGTCGATCTCGGCGTTGCGGCCGTCCCGGAACCGCCGGAAGAAGTCCTGGTAGGCGGCCTCGCTCTCCCACTGCGAGTAGTGCAGGAGCGCGTCGCCGTCCGTGCCGGTGTACACGCTGTACGAGAGCAGGCCGACGTCCGGCCAGTCCCGGCTGCCCCACGCCTTGGCGATCGCCTCGACGGCGGCCCGCTGCCGTTCGGGGGTGCCCATGCGCCAGACGCTGGACTTGACGACTCCGACGCCGGGGCGGCGGAGGTCGGGGAGGGCGTCGAACTGCACGTCGGTGGGCGTGGCGGACATGGCGGTCTCCTGGTGATCGTCGCTGTGCTGTGCCGCGTGGACGATCACCATCCTGAAACGTCAGGGTCACTTGAGGTCAAGAACGGACAGAGCCCTCCTTGCCCCTCTATCGCGAGTCCCCCTGGCTGCCGAGCCGCGCCAGCTCGCTCTGGAACCAGTCGAGCCGGGCCTGGAGCAGCGCCGCCTCCGCGACCAGCTCCGGAAAGGTCCGGCCGGGCCCGGGGGCGCCCGCGTCGGCAGCGGGCGCGGCCAGGAGCTTCAGCCCGGCGCCGCCGCGCCGGGCGAAGTCGTCGAACGCCACGGTCGCGCGCGACCCCGCGCACACCTCGCAGACCGGCTCGACGACCCGCCATCCGGGCCGCCCCCGGCCCGCGTCGGCGAGGCCGGTCGCCCGCCGTCGGCAGCGGCACGGTCCGGCCGTGGCGGTGCGCACCCGCTGGCGGGCGTAGCGCATCCCGCGCTCGAACCTGATGTAGCGCCCGAGCACCGCCACTTCGAGCAGCAGCGCCCCACGGTGCTCGGCCGTGCAGGTCAGCGCGGCCGCCTCGGCGCGCGTGTGCAGACAGTGGAAGCCGCAGTCGCAGAGCCTGGACGGCGAGCGGTGGCGCCGCCCGTAGGCGCAGTGGGCGTCGTCGAGGACGCCGTAGGGCAGGGCGGCGCCCAGCGAGATGCCGAGGAACCCGGCCCGGGAGCCGTCCTGGGAGAGCGCCGCGTGGGCGATCTTGTAGCCGGTGGGCGGCTCCGTCGGGCGTTCCTCGGGGAGCCGCAGCCTCATCGGCCCGCCGTCACCTCGACGGGAGCTTCGGCCGGGACCTCCTCGGGCACGGGCGGCGCCTCGTCCCGTACGACATCCTCGGGCTGTTCCTCCGCGACACCAGTGGCGAGAGCCTTGCCGAGCTTCATGACGGCCTCCGACGGTACGACGGTACGGACATGAACGGACACACCGGTCTCTCATGGTGACGTACGCCCTGGCGGCCGCCAAGAGCGCCTGCGCACCAAACACTTCAGCGATGCTGTTGATCAACCGAAAGCAAATCTAAGTAGACCTTCACGCTCACTTCGGCCCAGACTTCGCGAATGAGCACTCCCCGCCCTTTCGGGCGCGCACTTTGCGCCATGATCACGCCCTTCACCGCCGACGACCGCCTCGACCTCGACCACGCGCGGCGGCTGGCGGCGCACCTGGTCGCCGAGGGCTGCGACGGTCTGGTGCTCAGCGGCACCACGGGCGAGTCGCCCACCACGACCGACGCCGAGAAGGCGGCGCTCGTACGGGCGGTGCGCGAGGAGGTCGGGGACGACGTCCACGTGGTGGCCGGGGTCGGGACCGCCTCCACCCGGCACACCGTGGAGCTGGCGCGGCAGGCCGAAGAGGCGGGCGCGAACGGCCTGTTGGTGGTACCGCCGTACTACAGCCGCCCGCCGCAGGACGCGGTGGAGGCGCACTTGCGCACGGTGGCGGACGCCACGGGGCTCCCCGTGATGCTCTACGACATCCCCGGCCGGACGGGCGTCCGGATCGGCACGGACGCGCTGCTGCGGCTCTCGGAACACGAGCGGATCGTGGCGGTCAAGGACTGCGCGTACGACCTGCTCGCCTCCACCAAGGTCATCGGCCGCACCTCGCTCGCGTACTACTCGGGCTGCGAGGAGACGAACCTGCCGCTGTACGCGGTAGGGGGCGCGGGATACGTGAGCACGGTGGCGAACGTGGCCCCGAGCCAGATGCGGGCACCGCTGGACGCCTACGACAAGGGAGACGTGAACGAGGCAGCCCGCCTCAACCACCTCACGCTCCCGCTGTCGGAACTGATGATGGCGAGCGGCCTACCGGGCACGGTGACGGCGAAGGCGCTGCTGAACAACCCGGTGCGGGAGCCGCTGCGCCCCGCCACCCCGGACCAGGCCGCCGCACTGCGCAAGGCGCACGACGACCTGGTCCGGGGCTAGCAGGGGGCGCTCACCCCGTGCCGGCTGCGGCCGCACCCACCGTTCAGGGGGCGCGGGGAACTGCGCGACCAGCCCCCACCGGCCCGCAGACGAACAACCCACTCAGTTATGGGCGTGCAGAATCTCGTTGAGCCCGCCCCACACCGCATTGTTGGGCCGGGCCTCGACCGCACCCGTAACCGAGTTCCGCCGGAACAGGATGTTCGAAGCCCCGGAAAGCTCGCGGGCCTTCACGATCTGTCCGTCGGGCATGGTCACCCGCGTACCGGCGGTGACGTAAAGCCCCGCCTCGACGACGCACTCGTCACCGAGCGCGATCCCCACCCCGGCCTCCGCGCCGACCAGGCACCGCTCGCCGATGACGATACGGACGTTGCCGCCCCCGGACAGCGTGCCCATCGTGGACGCGCCGCCGCCGATGTCGGAGCCGTTGCCGACGACGACACCGGCGGAGATACGGCCCTCGACCATCGACGTGCCCAGCGTGCCCGCGTTGAAGTTCACGAAGCCCTCGTGCATCACGGTGGTGCCCGCGGCCAGGTGGGCGCCGAGGCGCACCCGGTCGGCGTCGGCGATGCGGACGCCCTTGGGGATCACGTAGTCCGTCATGCGCGGGAACTTGTCGATGGACGTCACCTGGAGGTGCAGCCCGGCGGCGCGGGCGTTCAGGCGCACCTTCTCGACGTCGTCGACGGCGACCGGGCCGAGCGAGGTCCAGGCGACGTTGGCGAGCAGGCCGAAGACGCCGTCCAGGTTCTGGCCGTGCGGCTTGACCAGGCGGTGCGAGAGCAGGTGCAGGCGCAGGTACGCGTCGTGCGCGTCCAGCGGCTTGTCGTCGAGCGAGGCGATGACCGTACGGACGGCGACGACCTCGACGCCCCGGCGCTCGTCGACGCCGAGGGCGTCGGCCGCGCCCTTGCCGACGAGGGCGAGGGCCTGGTCGGCGGTGAGCCGCTCGGTGCCGGCCGGTCCCGGTTCGTCCACGAGCTCGGGGGCGGGGAACCAGGTGTCGAGAACGGTGCCGTCGCCGGCGAGGGTGGCGAGGCCGGCGGCGACGGCGCCGGTGGAGCGAGAAGCAGTAGCAGTCGTGTCGGTCATGGCAGAAAACCTAACCGGCCACCGCCCGCCGGGGCGAACCGGTCTCATGTCCCGGGCGCGCGTCACCCCCGGTCAGCGGCGCCGGAAGCCCGCGCGCCCACAGCACGGCGAGCCCGGCGAGGCCCGCGAGGGCGGCGCACAGCGGCCAGAGCAGACCGGGCTCGGCGCTGTAGAGGGCGCCGCCGAGCGGCGGGGCGAGCACCTGGCCGGGCCGCGTACGCCGCGAAGAGCAGGGTGCCGATGCCGTCTGCGGCGAAGAGCCAGTCGTACGACCAGTGGGCGGCGGCCAGGGCGCCGAGCGGCGGTCCCACGGTGAACCCGGCGTTGGACGCGAACCGCATCACGGCGAAGCCCTGGCGGCGGCTGCCCTCGGGGACGCCGACGGCGACGAGCGCGGAGTTGGCGGACCGCACGACTCCGGAGGCGTACTGGGCGAGCGGCAGGGCGGCGGCCAGCAGGGCGGTCGGCAGCAGCCCTAGGGTGACCAGGAGGACGCCGCTGACCACGGCTCCCGCCAGCAGGGCACGCCGGTGGCCGATGGGGTCTCCCCTGCTCGAACGAAGTTGAGAGCTTGGGGAAGGTCGCCGAACCAGCCGCCGGTGAAGTTCCCGGCGACCAGGCCGATGCCGCCGACCCCGCTGATCACTCCGGCCTGGCCGACGCCTAGGCCGCGCGGGCCGGTCAGGTACACGAAGAGATAGATGAACGTGAAGCTGACGACCGCGTTGAAGAACATGCCGAAGCACAACAGCCGGACGGTTCTCGGTACTGCGCGCAAGGTCTTCACGCCGTCGCCCCCCCTGAGCTCTCGTTCGCTCCCGTTTCCGAGTAAGTTCCTTATGGGAACGGACTATGTCAGCATGGAGACCGCAGGTCAACGGCGTACGGAAGGATGGGGCCATGCCTCAACGCACCCGTCTCCACGACGAGCACTGCGCCATCGCCCAGGCCCTGGACGTCGTCGGCGACTGGTGGACCCTGCTGATCGTGCGCGACGCCGCACGCGGGGTGCACCGCTTCGACGCGCTCCAGCGCGAACTCGGCATGTCCCGCAAGGTGCTCGCCGAGCGGCTGAAGCTGCTGGTCGAGACGGGGGTGCTGACCCGGGAGCCGTACCAGGACCGCCCGGTCCGGTACGAGTACCGGCTCACTCCGCGCGGCCGTGCCCTGCTGCCCGTACTGATCGCGCTCCAGGACTGGGGAGACACCTGGGTGCTGGGAGAAGGAGAGACGATGGCCACGGCGACGGAGAACTCCGGGGAGACCGAACGGGTGCGGGAGCTGGTCGGCACGAAAGTGCCGGAGCTCCGACTCACCGACTTCGACGGCGAGTTGCGGGACCCGGTGGCTCAGGAGAGCGCGTACACCGTGCTCTACTGCTTCCCGGGCGCCTACGCCCGCAAGGAGTCCTATCCGCCCGGCTGGGCGGGGATCCCGGGGGCACCGGGCTGCACGCTCGAATCGTGCACGTTCCGCGACCAGCTCGCCGAGTTCACCGCGGCGGGCGCGACCGTGCACGGGGTGTCCGGCCAACGCCCGGACGAGCAGCGGGCGTTCGCGGACAAGGAGCGGCTGCGCTTCCCGCTCCTGTCGGACGCGGACCTGACGCTGACGGCCGCGCTGCGGCTGCCGACGTTCCGCACGGCGGGGGTGAGCCGGCTGAAGCGCCTGACGCTGGTGGTCGCCCGGGACCGTACGGTGATCGAGGCGCTGTATCCGATCACCGACATCGAGGCGAGCGTGCGGGCGGCGCTGGAGGCGGTGCGCCGGGCGGGGAACTGAGCCTCAGTGCGCGGCGCCGCCGAGGTTGAGCAGCACCACGCCGCCGATGATCAGCGCGACCCCGGCGAGCTTGGCGGCCGTCATCGCCTCGCCCAGGAAGAGCATCCCGATGGCGGCGATGACGGCCGTGCCCGCGCCCGACCAGATCGCGTACGCCGTGCCGACGGACATCGACTTCAGGGTGAGCGAGAGCAGATAGAACGCGAGGAGGTATCCGCAGCCGGTAACCAGCGAGGGCCAGAGCCGCGTGAAGCCCTCGCTGTACTTCATCGCGGAGGTGGCGGCGATCTCCGACGCGATGGCGCAGGAGAGCAGGACGTACGGCATACGGACAAGCGTACACAGCGATGCGTACGGGCGTACATAACGGTTGGGGCGCGGAGTCCGTCTGCGGGCTGTGGTGGGTTGCCCGCGCAGTTCCCCGCACCCCTGGGCAGTTAGGGGCGCGGGGCTGTGTCATTGTGCGGCTCCGCCGCGTGGGCGCGACCAGCCACCCACGGTCCGCAGCCGAAGGACCACGCCCCGCAGAGCGCTACCGCAACAGCCGCCCCAGCAACTCCCGTGCGTAACCCTGGTCATAGGCACCGCCAGTCAGCAGCGCCTGGAGGCAGATGCCGTCCATCAGGGCGACCAGGCCCCGGGCCGTCACCGCGTCCGTGTGCCGGGCCAGGACCTCCGCCACGCCCTCGGTCCACTCGGCGGCGACGGGCCGCAGCGGGGGCCGGCGCAGCGCCGCCAGATAGAGCTCGTACTCCAGCTCCACCCGCGCCCGGTCCCCCGCGATCCACTCACCCATCAGCCGCGCGAGCTCCGCGGCCACGTCCACGCCCGGCTCCGCCAGCGCCCCGCTCTCACGGATCGCGGCGGCGAAGCCCTCGTTGGCCTGGCGCAGCGCGGCGACCAGGAGCTCGTCGAGCGTCTTGAAGTGGTACGTGGTGGAGCCGAGCGGCACATCGGCCTCGGCGGCCACGCTGCGGTGGCTGAGCCCGGCGATACCGCGCTCGCCGACCACGCGGATCGCGGCGTCGATGATGCGGCGCCGCCGGTCGGGGTCGTACCGGCGGGCCATCAGTCGCACGTTCCTGGGACGGGGGCCATGGCACGACCGTACCGGGCGGCCGGTCTCAGCCCTTGGGCGCCCGCGCGGCCAGCCAGTGGGAGAGGGCCTCGACGCGGGGCCGCAGCCGGGTGTTCTGGAAGGCCCGGATGCGCCAACGGCCGTCCGCGCCCCGGACGATGACGTACGTCTGCACGGAGAGCGCCCGCCGCGAGGGCCTGCGCGCCCGGCCCTTGAGCACGGCACCGCGCGCGTGGACGAGGGCGACGCCGGGTGCGGGGAAGTCGGCGGCGGTGATCTCCGCGTACAGCCGCGAGCCCTTGAGGACCCCGTCGAACAGCCCGCGATGCCCCTCGACCACGGCCTCTCGGCCGACGAGGCGACCGCCGAAGAAGGTGACGTAGTCGGCGTCCTCGGTGAAGTGCGCCCCGTACGCGTCGGCGTCGCCCCAGGCGAGGCGGTGGCCCTCGAAGAGCTCGCGGACGGAGTGGAGATCGGCGTCGGCGGTCGACGTGGGCATGACTGTCTCCTGAGATTCGGGTACGATTAGTTGCACACATGCAATATATGCACACATGCATGTGTTGGGCAATCCCTCACGGAGACAGGACGAGACATGCCGGAGCAGGAGAGAGCGCGTGAGACCGGGGATCTGCTGCGGCGGGGCGCGGGCACGTACCGCGCGTATCTGACCGCCGTCGTCCTGCACGGCCAGGCGGCGGCCGACGTCCTCGGCCAGAACCCGACCGACCTCTACGCCCTCAACGTCCTGGAACTCGCGGGGCCGCTCACCACGGGCGCGCTCGCCGAGCGGATCGGGCTGACCCAGTCCGCGACGACGCGGCTGGTGGACCGGCTGGAGAAGGCGGGACGGCTGCGCCGCGCCCCGGACCCGGCCGACCGCCGCCGGGTGGTGGTCGAGCCGGTCCCGGTCCCGGCGGAGGAGGACGAGCAGGCGTTCGGCGCCGCGCGCCGGCGGATGGCGGAGGTGTTCGGCGGCTTCGCCCCCGACGAACTCCGCGTCCTGTTCCGCTACTTCGAAGCCGCCGCCCCCGCACTGCGGGAGGCGACGGCCGAGACGAAGGGGGTGCCGCCGACGGGCGGCGCGGGGGTCAGCCGGTGACGGTGAACCAGGTGGCGCGGGACTTCCGCCACTCGGGGTGGGTGAGGTCCTTCGCCTCGGTCCCGTCCCCGTACAGGTCGGCCGACCCGTCGTCGGTGATCAGCTGGGCGCGGGCCCCCGGCACCGACAGGTCCGGCACGTCCACGACGGCCTCCCAGCCGCCCGGGTCGCTGGTGGGCAGGTCGCGCAGCTTGACCGGGGCGTGCGCGGCGACGCCGTCCCAGGAGTAGAGGGCGTACGGGTCGGAGTTGTCGTCGGCCGCCCACGACCCGGCGACGATCAGATACTGGTCGGCGGCGTTCTTGCGGATGTCCCGGATGCTCAGCCCGCCGAGATCGAGCTCGATGGGCGCCCCGAAGGCGGCCTTGACCCCGCTGTTGACGACCTTGTCGATGTTGGTGACGGGCACGATGAGCGCCTTGCCGCCGCCCGCCGGGGGCACGAGCGGCGCCCGGAAGCCGACGTACGCGGTGGTGGTGGACCCGGGCGCGAACTCCAGGCCCTCCACGTTGAACCCGTCGATCCGCTTGGGCGGCTGCCCGGCGGCGGTCGCGGCGGCGAAGCCGTACCGGTCGCCGTTGGCGCGGTCCCAGGCGACGAGGTCGTCGCGCAGCTTCTTGTACGAGTGGCCGAGCGTGAGCTGGGTGGTGGCCCCGGACCCGGTGACGGTCGTGGTGAAGACGGTGTTGCGGTCGGCCTTGTACTCGCCGTCCTTGTTGTTGCCGAGCGAGCCGGTCCAGTAGACGGTGTTGCCGACGCGGGCGGCGCCCTCGATGTCGATCTCCTTGCTGACCCCGAGCCCGGAGCTGACGTCCCAGGTCCGCACGGGCGCGCCGGAGGCCGAACGGTCGTAGAGCCGCAGCGTGTTGGACTCGTCGTCGGCGACGACCACGTACCCGCCGCCCACGTCGACGGCGGCGGAGGCGTCGCTGGACCCGGTGAAGTACCGGGCGCCGGAGGCGTACTGGACGGCGGCCGAGGCGGCGTAGTGCAGCGTCCTGGTGACGCTCTTGCCGCCGAGCCCGGTGACCTTGAGGGTGAGGTCGGTGTACCCGCGCCCGCGCGCGGCCACCGCCACCTGCCGGATGGCCCCGGTCCCGGTGACCTTCACGTCCCCGGTCCCGGCGACGGAGGCCTTGGTGCTGGCAGAGGCGGCGACGGTGAGCGCGGAGGCGTCGGCCCCGCCCTGCCCCACGGTCACGGTCACCACGGGGTCCCCGCTCGCCCCCACGGCGCCCGTGAGGTATCCGGCCGAGAGCGAGAGGGTCGGGGTGCCGTAACCGGCCGCGTGCGCGGGTGCGTTCAGACCCATGCCGGCCAGCGTAAGAGCCCCGCCCGCCACCGCGAGGGCGACGCGCTTGCTCCGGGAAACGTCATACAGCACTGGGTGCCTCTCGTCGGCGCGATGTCGCCGAGAAGGCTCCGGTGCGTGCGCCAATTCCGGCCGTACGGGATACGTACGGGGGGCGAACAGATCCGTACGGCCGCCGGGTGGGCACGGTCTACGGCGAGACCCTGCGGGCCGCGTTGTGCGGTCTCGCCGCGTCCGGTGCCCATCACTAGGCTCGCGCCATGCCTACAGCTGACAGCGTGACACTTCGGACGCTTGACGGTCTGCACCTGGCTGGCACACTCGTGAGCCCCGACACGCCCGCCTCGCGCGGTGTGGTCCTTGTGCACGGCGGCGGCGTCACCCGTGAAGAGGGCGGGTTCTTCACACGCTTGGCCGCCGGACTGGCTGATGGTGGTGTGGCGTCTCTCCGCTTCGACATGCGAGGCCACGGCGAAAGTGAGGGTCGGCAGGAAGAGCTGACGCTCACCACGATCCTCAACGACATTCGTGCGGGCATCGCCCATCTGCGCAACGCCACGGCTGCTCAGGAAATTACCTTGCTGGGCGCCAGCTTCGGAGGTGGCATCTGCGCGTACTACGCCGCAAAACGTTCGATGGACATTTCGCGACTAGTGCTGTTCAATCCTCAGTTGGACTACAAATGGCGCACCATCGATACGCGTCCCTACTGGGTGGATGATTCAATCAGCGAGGAAGCAGCACAGCACCTCACCGAGCACGGATTCATCCAGTTCACACCAACACTGCGGCATGGGCGACCGCTGCTCAATGAGGTGTTCTGGGTGCACCCACACCTGGCACTCGGCGAGGTGCAATCCCCGACGCTTATCGTGCATGGCACCCAAGACACTCTCGTGCCCATCGAGTCATCGCGGGCCGCTGTACGGAACTTCCGCGCCCCCTGTGAACTCGTCGAGATCGAAGGATCACAGCACGGTTTTGCCGTGCACGACGATCCGAAATACCTGAGCCCTCAGAGTCAGAAGTGGCAGGCGTTCGTCATCCGCACCGTGACCGAGTGGTTGACCGTAGACCCTTCGCAGGATTAGGCCGCCCGGAGTGCTTCACGGAATTCTCGCACCACAGGACGACTGCGCCAGCGACTCAGTGTCTGCGCCACTTCATCCAATACCCGCATGGTGCGTTCTGACTTCATTGCCCGAGCCACCTTCGCCGAAGCACTACCAATCCGGGCCGCCTCGTCCGGCTCGCCGCTCAGCGCCAAGGCAGCTGAACGCCGAGCATTGAAGAATCCGACGTCGCGGCGAGAGAGTGCCCCAGCTGAAATCATTTTCCCGAACAAGTCGGCGGCAAGGCCTGGCTTACCTGCCTCGGTATAGGTCACGGCATTCCGGAGCAACAGCGTATGTTCATTGAAGTAGGCACCAAGGTCGCTTGGTTCAGTATCAGCGGCGTGAGCCAGCAGTTCGCATGCCGTACCGAGTTTCTGCTCCACCAGCGAGAACGGTTCACCGATCATGGCGCACCCCAGCGCTTCCTGCTGCAGCAACTCCGCTTGGACACGGGTCGGAAGTTGCCACCTCTCATGCTGGCCCGCTTGCGCCAGCGTTAAAATGCGCCCAGCATCTCCGTCGTCATACGCCATTTGAGATTTCTTGAGCAACATGTAGCCCTGCATGGCAGGGTCGTTGGCTTCTTGCGCCCATTCCACGGCCTGGTTATACCAGAAAACGGCAGTGGCTGGTTGCTGAATATCTCGGTATAGCCATCCTGCGAACTCCGCACCATCCGCACCGACCGACAACAACTCTCGCCGTACGGTCGGCTTCACGTCGCGGGCCCACTCTCCCATGGCATTCAACAAGCCAAGAACTAGCGGCAGGCTCTTCCGCGAACCCAGAGCCCCATCGTCATGTTTGGCCACTTCGAGCTGTTTACGGAAAAAATCGATCAACGGACCATCAAGGTAGCGGTGCGCATCTTCCAGCGCTGCGGCTACGTGTGGGACCTCTTCGAGGTCAGCCCCTGTCATGGCGGCAGCGGCGATCCCTCCTTTTAGGAGAGCGCGACGAAATGGTAAGGCCGTAGCGCCGGGTGCATCAAGGGCGGCGGCGGATGTGCCGTCCTGCGATTTTACCTCGGAGTCGACTACAGTCCAGACACCAGTGCAGGCGTCAGTGGTTTCGTCAATATTTTCAGGGGACCCCTCCCACGGCCGTCTCGGCAGGCCGATCATTTCTCCGGGAATGCCGAATCCGTCAGCCACGCGTTCAATGACCGCACGCCCCCGGATACCACGGACACCCCGGATAATGTCGCTGACGCGTGAACTGGTCATCTTCCCGATGGCTGCCGCCATGGCCGCATGACTTGATCCGGTGCGTCGGTTCACGAGTCGGAAGATCTCTCGGAAGTCCCTTGCGAAGCAGGCCTGTTGCATGGCCTCACTCTGTAGAAGCGTGTCGGGGATCGTCAGCGGATAGCCGCTGCGCCGGGTCTCGCGTTCGTCCACGGGCGCCACCTGGGAGGGACGGGAGTGATCTCCTCCAGAGTAGCCCCGGGCCCTGAACGGGGTTCCCCGAAACGAACCGAAACGGGGTTCCCCAAATGGGCTTGCGGGGTTCCCCGTTCGCTGTTCCGTGAGGAGCCCCGCTCGACTGAAGCTCTTCAGACGGCGCCACCCGCGCGCTGGACAACACGAACCCCCGCGACCGTGGCGACGGTCCGGGGGAGTGGCCACCAACCATCAGGGGTTGACGACGGTGCCCAAAGCTACAGCCAGACCTCCCGAAAGTCCCCAGCGGGCGAAGGGTGATACCGACGCGCGGCAGTGGGAGTACACGACCTATGCGCCCGCCGGTGAGACGTGCCCGGCGTGCGGAAGGCCCATCAAGAGCCTTGAAAGCTGCCGCCGGGCGCTGCTGGCCCGGCGTGACGCGGCTCCGACCGTGGCGTACTGGCATGCGGACTGCGCCCCGAAGGAGGAGGGGCAGTGATCCCCATGGGCCAGTACAAGAGCGCGCTTGCTGAGGCGGAGCACACGGTGGCTCTACTGCGCGCGGCCCTGCAACGTGCCGGCGTGCCCGAGCACGAGGTCTCACGGGTGCGTGCCCTGGTCACCGGAAAGGGGCGTGCATACGTGGAAATCGGGGCGCTTCCCGTCGGCTCGGCAGTGGCGCTCTTGAACGCGCTTCCGCTGGCGTCGGAGGCTTCCCCCTGAGCCGCGCCGTTCTGCGGTTCGTCCGCCACGCCATCCGGCAGGGAAGCATGGGCAGTTGCCCTCCGAGCCATCTGCGCTGCGCCGGAGTGTGGTGAGGACTCCTGCCTCCAGAGCAATCAGGAGGCGACTCAGGACTGGCGCCTTCGGCACGTCGGCCGGAACCCCGAGCACGACCTGTTCCGGCGCGTGTTCACCGACCATGCGCGGTGACTCGCGATGAGTAGACCCCCGGCTCTTCCGCGACCGTGGCGGCCACCTGGTCGTGCCCCCGTAACGCGAAGGACCCCCGGCACCATCGGTACCGGGGGCCCACGCGACGTACGAGCGGGATCAGACGTTGAACCCCAGCGCCCGAAGCTGCTCGCGGCCGTCGTCCGTGATCTTGTCCGGGCCCCACGGCGGCATCCAGACCCAGTTGATCTTGAGTTCGTTGACGAGGCCCTCCGTCGCCGACTTCGCCTGGTCCTCGATCACATCGGTCAGCGGGCAGGCCGCCGACGTCAGGGTCATGTCCAGGGTGGCGATGTTGGCGTCGTCGATGTGGATGCCGTAGATGAGGCCCAGGTTGACGACGTCGATGCCCAGCTCGGGGTCGACGACGTCGTACAGCGCCTCGCGGACTTCTTCCTCCGAGGCCGGCTTCAGCGTGGCCCCTGCGTTCTCGGTCATGCGCTCTTCCTCTCGGCTCCGGCGCCCAGCGCCTGGGCCGTCGCGTCCTTCCAGGCCATCCAGCTCAGCAGAGCACACTTGACGCGTGCGGGGTACTTGGAGACGCCGGCGAAAGCCACCGCGTCCTCCAGGACCTCCTCCATCGCGTCGTCCGGCTCCAGCTTGCCCTTGGACTGCATCAGCGCCAGGAAGGTCTCCTGGATCCGCTGTGCCTCGTCCAGTTCCTTGCCGACCAGCAGGTCGTTGAGGACCGAGGCGCTCGCCTGGCTGATGGAGCAGCCCTGGCCCTCGTACGAGATGTCGGAGATCTGCGAGCCGTCGTACTTCACCCGCAGGGTGATCTCGTCGCCGCACGTCGGGTTCACGTGGTGCACCTCGGCGTCGCCGTCCCGCAAACCCCGCCCGTGCGGGTGTTTGTAGTGGTCCAGGATGACGTCCTGGTACATCGAATCCAGCTTCACAACGAATTACCTCGCGTCCCTGTAATCGCTCGCCACGACGTGTTTTCCGGCCGGGGGTCCGGGGGGTTGTCCCCCGGGAAGACACAGCACGTCGCCACCCCTAGCCGAAGAAGTTCCGTACGTGCTCCAGACCGTCCACCAGGGCGTCGACCTCGGCGGGCGTGGAGTACAGGTAGAAAGACGCTCGCGTGGTCGCGGGAACTCCGTAGCGCAGGCAGACCGGGCGTGCGCAGTGGTGGCCCACCCGGACCGCGATGCCCTCCTCGTCGAGGACCTGGCCCACGTCGTGCGGGTGGATGTCGCCGAGCGTGAACGAGATCGCGGCGCCCCGGTCCTCGGCCGTGGTCGGGCCGATGATCCGCAGGTCGGGGACCTCCAGCAGGCGCTTCACCGCGTACTCGGTGATCGCGTGCTCATGCGCGGCGATCTTGTCCATGCCGATCGCCGAGAGGTAGTCCACCGCCGCGCCGAGGCCGACGGCCTGGGCGATCGGGGGCGTACCGGCCTCGAACTTGTGCGGCGCCGGAGCGTACGTCGAGGAGTGCATCGAGACCGTCTCGATCATCTCGCCGCCGCCGAGGAAGGGGGGAAGGTCTTCCAGCAGCTCCTGGCGGCCCCACAGGACGCCGATGCCGGTCGGGCCGCACATCTTGTGGCCGGTGAAGGCCACGAAGTCGGCCTGGAGCGCCTGCACGTCCAGCGGCATGTGCGGCGCGGCCTGCGAGGCGTCGATGCAGAGCAGCGCGCCGACCTCCTGGGCGCGGCGGACGATCGCCTCGACCGGGTTGACGGTGCCCAGCAGGTTGGAGACCAGCGTGAAGGAGACGATCTTCGTCTTCTCGGTGATGATCTCGTCGATGTTGGAGAGGTCGAGACGGCCGTCGTCGGTGAGGCCGAACCACTTCAGCTTCGCGCCGGTGCGCTGCGAGAGCAGCTGCCACGGCACGATGTTGGAGTGGTGCTCCATCTCCGTGATGACTATCTCGGTCTCGTGGTCCACGCGGTAGGGCTCGTCGGCCCAGCCCAGCATGTTGGCGACCAGGTTGAGCGACTCCGAGGCGTTCTTGGTGAAGATCACCTCGTCGCGGCTCGGCGCGTTGATGAACGCGGCGACCTTGTCGCGCGCGCCCTCGTACAGCGCCGTGGCCTCCTCGGCCACCGTGTACACACCACGGTGGACGTTGGCGTTGTGCCGCTCGTAGTACTCGTTGAGGGCGTCGAGCACCTGGCGCGGCTTCTGCGAAGTCGCCGCGCTGTCGAGGTACACGATCTTCTTCCCGTCGTGGACCACACGGTCCAGCAAGGGGAAGTCCTTGCGGATCGCCTCGGTGTCGAGGAGGCCCGGCAGAATCGTCACTCGGAAGCGCCGCCCTTCGTGCTGTAGGCCTCGTAGCCCTCGTTCTCCAGCTTGTCGGCGAGCTCGGCGCCGCCGGACTCGACGATGCGGCCCTCGGAGAAGACGTGGACGAAATCAGGCTTGATGTAGCGCAGGATGCGCGTGTAGTGGGTGATCAGCAGGGTGCCGACCTCGCCGGTCGCGCGGACGCGGTTGACGCCCTCGGAGACCTGGCGCAGCGCGTCGACGTCCAGACCGGAGTCGGTCTCGTCGAGGATCGCGATCTTCGGCTTGAGGAGCTCCAGCTGGAGGATCTCGTGGCGCTTCTTCTCACCGCCGGAGAAGCCCTCGTTGACGTTGCGCTCGGCGAAGGCCGGGTCCATCTGGAGCTGCTCCATCGCGGACTTGACCTCCTTCACCCAGGTGCGCAGCTTGGGCGCCTCGCCGCGCATGGCGGTGGCGGAGGTGCGCAGGAAGTTGGAGACCGAGACGCCGGGGACCTCGACCGGGTACTGCATGGCCAGGAAGACGCCGGCGCGGGCGCGCTCGTCGACGGACATCTCCAGGACGTCCTCGCCGTCCAGCGTGACCGTGCCGCTGGTGATCGTGTACTTGGGGTGACCCGCGAGCGAGTACGCGAGGGTGGACTTGCCGGAGCCGTTGGGGCCCATGATGGCGTGGGTCTCGCCCTGCTTCACGGTCAGGTCGACGCCCTTGAGGATCACCCGGGGGCCGTTCTCGGCTTCCACGGAGACGTGCAGGTCGCGGATTTCAAGCGTTGCCATGGGGACTTAGTTCTCCTGGGATACGGAGACGAGCACATCGTCCCCTTCGATCTTTACGGGATAAACGGGCACGGGTCGCGTCGCGGGGAGGCCGGACGGCTTGCCGGTACGGAGGTCGAAACTGGAGCCGTGCAGCCAGCACTCGATCTGGCAGTCCTCCACCTCGCCCTCCGACAGGGAGACGTTGGCGTGCGAGCAGATGTCGTTGATCGCGTACACCTCGCCCCCGGTGTGGACGACCGACACCGGCGTGCCGTCGAGTTCCACCCGCTTCGGGGTGTCCTCCTCCAGCTCGCTCAGTGCGCAGACGCGGACGAAGGCGGACATCAGACCGACGCCTCCAGCTCCGCCTCGATCTTGGCGAGCAGTCGCTCCTCGACGTCCGCGACACCGATCTGCTGGACCAGCTCGGCGAAGAAGCCGCGGACCACCAGACGGCGGGCCTCGGCCGCGGGGATGCCGCGCGCCATCAGGTAGAACAGCTGCTCGTCGTCGAAGCGGCCGGTGGCCGAGGCGTGACCGGCGCCGGCGATCTCGCCGGTCTCGATCTCCAGGTTCGGCACGGAGTCGACGCGGGCGCCGTCCGTCAGGACCAGGTTGCGGTTCATCTCGTAGGTGTCGGTGCCCTCGGCCTTGGCCTGGATGAGGACGTCACCGATCCACACGGCGTGCGCGCCGTCGCCCTGCAGGGCGCCCTTGTACACGGCGTTGGACTTGCAGTGCGGCGTGTTGTGGTTGACGAGGAGGCGGTGCTCCTGGTGCTGGCCCTTGTCGGTGAAGTACAGACCGAAGAGCTCGGCCTCGCCGCCGGTGCCCGCGTAGGAGACCCGCGGGTGCAGACGGACCAGGTCGCCGCCGAAGGTGACCACGACGGACTTGAAGGAGGCGTCGCGGCCGACCAGCGCGTTGTGCTGGGCGACGTGGACGGCCTTGGCGTCCCAGTCCTGCACCGAGACGACGGTCAGCTTGGCGCCGTCGCCCAGGACGAAGTCCACATTGGCGGCGAGCACCGCGTCACCGGTGTGGTCGATGACCACGACGGCCTCGGCGAACGCGCCGAGCTCGACGAGCTGGTGCGCGAAGACGGTGCCGCCCTCGCCGTGCACGGCGATGCGGATCGGCTCGGTGAGGACCGCCTCCTTGGCGACGGTGACGACCGAGGCCTTCTCGAACGAGGAGTACGCCTGGGCGGCGACGCGGTCGACGGGCGTGCCGGCCCGGCCGAGCCGGGCGTCGTCGCGGCCGACGGTCTCGACGGTGACGCCCTCGGGGGCCGTCACCTCGACGCGCAGTCCGTCACCGGTCGCGACGGCGGTGCCGTCGTGCAGCCCGCGCAGCCGCTCCAGCGGCGTGAACCGCCACTCCTCCTCGCGGCCGTGCGGAACCGGGAAGTCCGCCACGTCGAAGGACGGGGGCGCGCTCATGCGCGTGGCGACGGTCGACTCGGCGGCCACCGCGATCGAACCCGCGGTGGTGGAGCCAAGCGGCGGGGGTCCCCCCGCTCGAACGGAGTTGAGAGTGGGGGCGTTCTGAGCCTCAGCCATGGCTGTCGTAGTGCTCTCTTCCTAGATCAGTCTGCGTGCGCTGCCGGGGTCGGTCGTCAGGCTGTGCTAGCCGACCGAACCCTCCATCTGCAGCTCGATCAGCCGGTTGAGCTCCAGGGCGTACTCCATGGGCAGCTCCTTGGCGATCGGCTCGACGAAGCCGCGCACGATCATCGCCATCGCCTCGAACTCGGTCAGACCACGGCTCATCAGGTAGAAGAGCTGGTCCTCGGAGACCTTGGAGACGGTCGCCTCGTGGCCCATGGACACGTCGTCCTCGCGGACGTCCACGTACGGGTACGTGTCGGAGCGGGAGATGGTGTCGACCAGGAGCGCGTCGCAGAGCACGTTCGACTTGGAGCCGTGGGCGCCCTCGCCGATCTCGACCAGACCGCGGTACGAGGTGCGGCCGCCGCCCCGCGCCACCGACTTGGAGACGATGTTGGAGGACGTGTTCGGTGCCATGTGGACCATCTTGGAGCCGGCGTCCTGGTGCTGGCCCTCGCCCGCGAAGGCGATGGACAGGGTCTCGCCCTTGGCGTGCTCGCCCATCAGGTAGACGGCCGGGTACTTCATGGTGACCTTGGAACCGATGTTGCCGTCGATCCACTCCATGGTCGCGCCCTCGTACGCCACGGCGCGCTTGGTGACCAGGTTGTAGACGTTGTTCGACCAGTTCTGGATGGTCGTGTAGCGGCAGCGGCCGCCCTTCTTCACGATGATCTCGACGACGGCGCTGTGCAGCGAGTCCGAGGAGTAGATCGGGGCGGTGCAGCCCTCGACGTAGTGGACGTACGCGTCCTCGTCGACGATGATCAGCGTCCGCTCGAACTGGCCCATGTTCTCCGTGTTGATACGGAAGTAGGCCTGGAGCGGGATGTCGACCTTGACGCCCTTGGGCACGTAGATGAACGAGCCGCCCGACCACACGGCCGTGTTCAGCGACGCGAACTTGTTGTCGCCGACCGGGATGACCGTGCCGAAGTACTCCTGGAAGAGCTCCGGGTGCTCCTTCAGCGCGGTGTCCGTGTCGAGGAAGATGACGCCCTGCTCCTCCAGGTCCTCACGGATCTGGTGGTAGACGACCTCGGACTCGTACTGGGCCGCGACACCGGCGACGAGGCGCTGCTTCTCCGCCTCCGGGATGCCGAGCTTGTCGTACGTGTTCTTGATGTCCTCCGGCAGGTCCTCCCAGGAAGCGGCCTGCTTCTCGGTGGAGCGCACGAAGTACTTGATGTTGTCGAAGTCGATGCCCGAGAGGTCGGAGCCCCAGTTCGGCATGGGCTTCTTGTCGAACAGCCGCAGGCCCTTGAGGCGCAGCTTCAGCATCCACTCGGGCTCGTTCTTCTTCGAGGAGATGTCGCGGACGACGTCCTCGGAGAGACCGCGCTTGGCAACGGCACCGGCCGCGTCGGAGTCGGCCCAGCCGTACTCGTAGTTGCCCAGGCCCTCAAGTTCGGGGTGGGCAGTCTCCGTGGGGAGAGTCATGCGGGGTTCCTCCCGGCCGTGCTTGTGGATGCTGATTCGGTGTCATGCAGGGGTTGTGGTGCGCTGTGCGGAATGAACGTCGTGCACACCCCGTCGCCGTGGGCGATGGTGGCCAGACGCTGCACATGGGTTCCGAGCAGGCGGGAGAAGAACTCCGTCTCCGCCTCGCACAGCTGCGGGAACTGCTCGGCCGCGTGGGCGACCGGGCAGTGGTGCTGGCAGAGCTGCTCGCCCCGTCCGGGGAGGGGCGCGCTGCGCGCCGTAGCAGCGTACCCGTCGGCGGTCAAGGCCTTGGCCAACGCCTCGGTGCGCGCCTCGGGCGGTGCCGCCTCGACTGCCTCGCGGTAGCCCTCGGACTGGGACTCGATCCGCGCCCGGGCGAAGGCGACGACGGCTTCCTCGCCGGCCGCGCCACCGCCCGCGGACTTCTCGATCCAGCGGAGCGCGTCCACGGCCAGCTTGTCGTACGACTGGTCGAAGGCGTCCCGCCCGCAGTCCGTGAGGGCGAAGACCTTGGCGGGCCTGCCACGGGTCCGTGCCCCGTACACCCGCTGTTCGCGGGAGGCCACGACCTCGTCGGCCACCAGCGCGTCGAGGTGGCGGCGGACGGCGGCCTGGGTGAGGCCGAGGCGCTTCGCGAGGTCCGCGACGGTGGAGGGCCCGTGGTCCAGGATGGAGCGCGCGACCCGGTTGCGGGTGGACCGCTCACCGGTCGCGAGTTCCTCCTGCGGAGCCTCGCCAACGTTTTTCACAACACCATTGTTGCGTAATTCCTCAGAGCCTGACAAGCCGCGCCTTGATCGTTGAACGGTGCGGTGCATCACTTAGGCATACCTAAGATGACCTGCGGAAACGATCTCTGATCGATCAAATGGGGCTCCCTTGCGAAGGGCGCCGCCGACCGGCTTGACCTCGGTGTATGACGTGCCGAGGCCCTTTTCGAACAGCCGTCTCCGCGCTCGTCCGGCCGGGTCCGCGCAGGGGCCTGGCCGGGCCGCCGGTGGCCGAAAATCAGAGGTCGCACATCCGCGCGTCCGTGCCCCCGTACGACCCCCGCCCCACGGTCCGGGGCGCCGCCCGCCCTGCCTAGACTTGCCGGTCATGAAGAGCGAGTCCGCCCGCCCGTCGCCCGACCACCGCCCCTCAGGGAGACGCTTCGCGTCGCACCCCGTCCTTGAGGTCAGCGGCCTGGTCAAACGGTACGGATCGAAGACCGCCGTGGACGGCCTCGACCTGCGGGTCGCCGCCGGGACCGTCACCGCCGTCCTCGGCCCCAACGGTGCCGGCAAGACCACCACGATCGAGACCTGCGAGGGCTACCGCAGACCGGACGCCGGCACGGTCCGCGTCCTCGGCCTCGACCCGGTCACCGAGGCCGAAAGGCTCCGCCCCCGCATCGGCGTGATGCTCCAGTCCGGCGGCGTGTACTCGGGCGCCCGCGCCGAGGAGATGCTCCGCCATATGGCCAAGCTGCACGCCCACCCGCTGGACGTGCCCGCGCTCATCGAGCGCCTCGGCCTGGAAAGCTGCGGGCGCACCACCTACCGCCGGCTCTCCGGCGGCCAGCAGCAGCGCCTCGCGCTCGCCATGGCCGTGGTCGGCCGCCCCGAGCTGGTCTTCCTGGACGAGCCGACCGCGGGCCTGGACCCACAGGCCCGCCGCGCCACCTGGGACCTCGTACGGGAACTGCGCGCCGACGGCGTCTGCGTGGTCATGACCACGCACTTCATGGACGAGGCCGAGGAGCTCGCGGACGACGTGGCGATCGTCGACGCGGGCAAGGTCGTCGCCCAGGGCTCCCCCGAGACGCTCTGCCGCGGCGGCGCCGAGAACACGCTCCGCTTCACCGGCCGCCCCGGGCTCGACCTCGCCTCCCTCCTCAAGGCGCTGCCCGACGGCTCGGCCGCGGCCGAGCTCACCGCGGGCGCGTACCGCATCAGCGGCACCGTCGACCCCCAGCTGCTCGCCACCGTCACCTCCTGGTGCGCCCAGCACGGTGTGATGCCCGACGGCATCGCGGTCGAACGCCACACCCTCGAAGACGTCTTTCTGGAACTGACCGGTAGGGAGCTGCGCTCGTGACGCTGGACGACACCCGCATCGGCCGGGGGTCCGGCCCGCGGCGCAGCCGCTGTCAGACGCGGCGTCCCCCGGGAAGACACAGCCTGGAACCCACGAGCAGGGAGCTGCGCCGATGAGCGCCGGTACCGGTACGTACACGCCGAACCCGGGGGCCGCGCCCGTCGGCCGGATGATCGGCGCGCAGACCGCCCTTGAGACCCGGATGCTGCTGCGCAACGGTGAGCAGCTGCTGCTCACCGTGGTCATCCCGGCGCTGCTGCTGGTGCTGTTCAGCGCGGTCGACATCATCGACACCGGCGCGGGCAAGTCGGTGGACTTCCTCACCCCCGGGATCCTCGCGCTCGCCGTGATGTCCACCGCCTTCACCGGCCAGGCCATCGCCACCGGCTTCGACCGCCGCTACGGCGTGCTGAAGCGGCTCGGCGCGTCCCCGCTGCCGCGCTGGGCGCTGATGACCGCCAAGACGCTGTCGGTGCTGGTCACCGAGGTTCTCCAGGTCATTCTGCTGACGGTGATCGCCTTCGCGCTCGGCTGGTCGCCGCACGGCAACCCGTTCGCCGTACTGCTGCTCCTGGTGCTCGGCACGGCCGCGTTCTCCGGGCTCGGGCTGCTGATGGCGGGCACCCTCAAGGCCGAGGCCACGCTCGCCGCGGCCAATCTGGTGTTCCTGCTGCTGCTCGTGGGCGGCGGGGTCATCGTGCCGATGGACAAGTTCCCGGACGGCGTGCGGACGGCGCTAGGCCTTCTGCCCGTCTCGGCCCTCTCCGACGGGCTGCGCGACATCCTCCAGCACGGGGCGTCGATGCCCTGGGGCGACCTGGGGATCCTGGCGGTCTGGACGGTCCTGGGCCTGGGCGCGGCGGCCAAGTTCTTCCGCTGGGAGTAGCGGCCGGGTGCGGGTGCGCGGACCCCTCGTGCCGTGTTCTCCCGGGGGAGCCGACTCCCCCGGGACCCCCTCGTGAAAACGTGCACAAACAGCCCCCTACGATAGGGCGCATGCCGAACGTGACCCGAGCCGATGTGGCTCAGGCGGTGCGCAACCCGCTCGCCTTCATCGCCGAGCGGTGGACACCGTCCCCGCGGACCGTCCAGCGCGCGGCGCTCACCGCCGTCGTCATGGCCGTCGTCATCGTGGTGACCGGCGGCGCGGTGCGGCTCACCGGGTCCGGGCTCGGCTGCCCGACCTGGCCCAAGTGCACCGACCAGAGCCTGACGCCGACCGGCGAGATGGACTTCCACAGCGCCGTCGAGTTCGGCAACCGCATGCTGACGTACGTGCTGTGCGCGGCCGTCGGCTGGGCGATCATCGCGGCCCGGGCCGCGAGCCCGTGGCGGCGCGGTGTCACCCGGCTCGGCTGGATCCAGTTCTGGGTCGTCATGGGCAACGCGGTCCTGGGCGGCATCGTCGTCCTGGTCGGCCTCAACCCGTACACCGTCGCGGCGCACTTCCTGCTCTCCACCGCGCTCCTCACGGTCGCGATGATGACCTGGCAGCGCACCCGCGAGGGCGACGGCGAGCCGCGCCCGCTGGTGGGCAAGGCCGTGGTCCAGCTGACCTGGCTGCTTGTGGTCGCGGCGGGCGCGCTGGTCGCGGTCGGCACGGTCGTCACCGGCGCCGGGCGGCACGCGGGCGACTCCAGCGACGTGGACCGCATCCCGCTGAACTGGACGATGATCAGCCAGCTCCACGCCGACCTCGCCTGGGTCGTGGTGGCCCTCACCGTGGCGCTCTGGTTCGTCCTGAAGGCCGTGGACGCCCCGGCGGGCCCGCGCGACCGGGCCCGTGACCTGTTCCTGGTGCTGATGGGCCAGGGCATCGTCGGATACGTCCAGTACTTCACCAAGACCCCCGAAGCCCTGGTCGCGCTGCACATGTTCGGCTCGTGCCTGGTGTGGATCGCCGTGGTGCGCGTGCTGTTCTCGCTGCGCGAGCGGCCGGAGATCACCGTGCCCGTCCCGGCCCAGTCAGACCCGGCGCTCACCCGAGCCTGACAGCCCGTACACCCGCCGGGCGTTGCCCGCCCCGATCATCGCGGCGACCCGCTCCGCGTCCGTACGGGCCCACGCGCCGTCGGCCACCCAGGCGCCCAGGACCCGGCTCAGCGCGTGGGTGAACAGCCGCGCGCCCACCACGTGCAGCTCGGGCAGCCCGCGCGCGCCGCTGGAGTAGAGCAGCTTCCCGAACGGCGCCAGCTCCAGGAGCTCGGCCAGCACATCGGCGGCCCTCGCCCCCGTACGCACCAGGGCGGGCCCCACGTCCGCGTACACATGCGGGAAGACGCTCGCCAGATGGGCGGCCTGGCGGTGGTACGGATAGCCGTGCAGCAGCACCAGGTCCGTGCCCAGGCCGTTGGTCGCGGCGGCGAACCCGGCGAGCCCGGTCGCGTCGTCCATGCCGAGCCGCAACTGGAGCGGCCGCCCCGAGGCGACCGCGCTCCACAGCAGGTGCCGCAGCAGCACGGGGTCCTCCAGCGGCTCCTGGATGCGGCGCCGGGTGAGCCAGCGGCCCGCCGCCCCGCGCACCTCGCCGGGCCCGGGCGGGTCCGGGTCGAGGCACTGGCGCACGGCCGTGACGGAGATGAAGGCGACGGCCGAGGCGGCCGCTGTGTGCACGGCCTCGGCGAGGTTGGCGAGGAAGGCGTCGACGGTGCCGGAGGTGTCGGCGACCTGCTCGGCGAGGAGTTCGAGGCGGACGATCTCATGGGCGTCGGCGGCCCCGGCGGCGGCCAGCTCCCCCGGCCCGGTCAGATCGCCCGGCAGGCCCGTGTCCACCAGATAGGTGGAGACGCCCGAGCCGCGCAGGAGCCGTCTGACGGTCTCCAGGACGCCCAGCTCGCGCCGGCGGGCGAGATAGCGGGCGGGGGCGCAGTGCGCCTCCAGGCCGAGCAGCGGCGGGCACCAGCGGCGGACGGCGAAGCCGGTCTGGGTGTCGAAGAACGTGGTGCCGGGGGCGGGCGGACCGCCGGTCCTGCCGAGCTGCGTCTCGAACGTGCCGAGCCCCAGCTCGGTGCGGAGCACTCCGTGGCAGTACTGGTCCACCAGCTCCGGCTGCGGCACGGCGAGGATCATCCGGGGCTCCCTGGGTGGTGTGCTTCCACCTCACTAACGGGTGAGCCCCGGATGAGTGTTGCTGTTGCCGTTCAGCCGTTCTTAGGACCGCCGAGCTGGATCCCGGCCATCCGGGTCCACTCGTAGCGACCGGTCTTCACCTTGGCCGCGAACTCGCCGTCGAAGTCCTCGTGGACGGTGATCCCGGCCTTCTCGACCGCGCTCAGGGCGATCGCGTGGCTGGGGGCCACCAGGTCGCCCCAGCCGCCGTCCTCGCCGACGAGCACGATCCGCGCGCCGCGCCGGCCGATGTACGCCACCTGGCCCTCGGCGCCGCCGTGCTCCTTGGCGAAGTGGCCGATCTGCTTGGCGAGGCGCGCCGCCCGCCGCTCGGCCTTGGCGGCCTGCTTCTCGTCAACCTGGGTTTCTGCCATGTCCAGGATGCTACTCGCGAGTAGATCCACATGCGACGGGAGGGCCCAGTGGTTTCCACCACTGGGCCCTCCCGTCGAAGAGCGGGCGGCTACCGCAGGAACGGGTCCACCGCGACCGCCACGAACAGCAGCGAGACATAGGTGATCGACCAGTGGAACAGGCGCATCTCCTTGAGCTTGGCGCCCGTCACCTCCGACTTCGCCCGGTTCTGCAGCCCGTGCGCCTCCCACAGCCAGAAGCCGCCGGCCAGCAGCGCCACCAGCGTGTAGAACCAGCCGGTGTAGCCCAGCGGGGTCAGCAACAGGGAGACGGCGACCATCAGCCAGCTGTAGACCACGATCTGCTTGGCGACCACCTTGTTGGAGGCGACGACCGGCAGCATCGGCACGCCCACGCGCGCGTAGTCCTCCCGGACCTTCATCGACAGCGGCCAGTAGTGCGGCGGCGTCCAGAAGAACATCACGAGGAAGAGGATGACCGGCGCCCACGACATGGAGTTGGTGACGGACGACCAGCCGATGAGCACCGGGAGGCAGCCGGCGATGCCGCCCCACACGATGTTCTGCGAGGTGCGGCGCTTGAGGATCATCGTGTAGACGACGACGTAGAAGAGGAGCGCTCCGAGTGACAGCCAGGCCGACAGCCAGTTGACGGCGAAGCCGAACAGCAGCGTGGAGACGACCGCGAGGGTGATGCCGAAGGCGAGGCACTCGCGCGGCGAGACCATCCCGGTGACCAGCGGCCGCTGCGAGGTGCGGTCCATCAGGGCGTCGATGTCGCGGTCGATGTACATGTTCAGCGCGTTGGCGCCGCCCGCGGAGAGGAAGCCGCCGACGGTGGTGGTCAGCACCAGCCAGAGTGACGGCACGCCCTGCTCGGCCAGGAACATCACCGGAATGGTGGTGATGAGGAGCAGTTCGATGATCCGCGGCTTGGTCAGTGCCACGAACGCCTTGACGCGGGCCCCGAACGGCCGATGGGCCCCCGGGCTGGGAGTCAAGACGACCCCTGCGGGTCGGGACTCGACGGCCGTCACGCACACCCCTGACAGAGAATTCCCAGCAAGTCCCGGGGCAATCGGTCGGATGGGCCCGGACGTTCCGGGCATGAGAACCCGGTGAAGACTTGCGCGTACCACGCCACTGTAGACGTTGCCCATACGCCGCCCTTCGCGGGGGTGGGCTCGTGTTGGGACCGGGTCACGGAGACTTCGCCGTGAGGCGGAAGCGACCGGTCTTGGGCACTCTGGAGGTGTGTGTCCCAACCGGTGGGCAGTCGAAAAAATGAGCGTTCCGGCGGGGGTAGGCTCGACAGCGCCCGGTGCGCCCACAGTCACCGGGATCGAACATGTGGAGAGGAGCCCTGACTCAGGGTGAGCACCAAGCCGACCACCACAGACCTTGAGTGGACCGAACTGGACCAGCGGGCCGTAGACACCGGCCGCGTCCTGGCCGCGGATGCTGTACAGAAGGTCGGCAACGGCCATCCTGGTACGGCGATGAGCCTGTCCCCGGCCGCGTACACCCTCTTCCAGAAGGTGATGCGCCACGACCCGGCGGACGCCGACTGGACCGGGCGCGACCGCTTCGTGCTGTCCGCGGGCCACTCGTCCCTCACGCTGTACATCCAGCTCTACCTGGCCGGGTACGGCCTGGAGCTGGACGACCTGAAGGCGTTCCGCACCTGGGGTTCCAAGACCCCGGGCCACCCGGAGTACGGCCACACCACCGGCGTGGAGACCACCACCGGCCCGCTGGGCCAGGGTGTCGCCAACGCCGTGGGCATGGCCATGGCCGCCCGCTACGAGCGCGGCCTGTTCGACCCGGAGGCGGCCCCGGGCACCTCCCCGTTCGACCACTTCGTCTTCGCGATCGCGGGCGACGGCTGCCTCCAGGAGGGCATCTCCGCCGAGGCGTCCTCGATGGCCGGTCACCAGAGGCTGGGCAACCTGGTCCTGCTCTGGGACGACAACCACATCTCGATCGAGGGCGACACCGAGACCGCCGTCTCCGAGGACACGCTGAAGCGGTACGAGGCGTACGGCTGGCACGTCCAGCGCGTGGCGCCGCAGGAGAACGGCGACCTCGACCCGAAGGCGCTGTTCGAGGCGATCGAGGCCGCCAAGGCCGAGACCGGGCGCCCCTCCTTCATCGCGATGCGCTCGATCATCGCCTGGCCCGCCCCGAACGCGCAGAACACCGAGGCCGCGCACGGCTCGGCGCTCGGCGACGACGAGGTCGCGGCCACCAAGCGCGTCCTGGGCTTCGACCCGGAGAAGACCTTCGAGGTCGCCGACGAGGTACTCGCGCACACCCGCGCCGTCCTGGACCGCGGCCGTGAGGCCCGTGGCGAGTGGGAGAAGTCGTTCGCCGCCTGGCGCACCGCCAACCCGCAGCGCGCCGCCGAGTTCGACCGCGTCAACGCGGGCGAGCTGCCCGAGGGCTGGGAGGAGAAGCTCCCGGTCTTCGAGTCCGGCAAGGGCGTCGCCACCCGCGCCGCCTCCGGCAAGGTCCTGCAGGCGCTGGGCGCGGTCATCCCCGAGCTGTGGGGCGGCTCGGCCGACCTCGCGGGCTCGAACAACACGACGATCGACAAGAACTCGTCGTTCCTGCCCGAGGGCAACCCGCTGCCGGAGGCCGATCCGTACGGCCGCACGATCCACTACGGCATCCGCGAGCACTCGATGGCCGCCGAGATGAACGGCATCGCGCTGCACGGCAACACCCGTATCTACGGCGGCACCTTCCTGGTGTTCTCCGACTACATGCGCAACGCGGTGCGTCTGTCGGCCCTGATGCACCTGCCGGTGACGTACGTGTGGACGCACGACTCCATCGGTCTGGGCGAGGACGGCCCGACCCACCAGCCGGTCGAGCACCTGGCCTCGCTGCGCGCGATCCCGGGCCTCAACGTCGTCCGCCCGGCGGACGCCAACGAGACCGCCATCGCCTGGCGCGAGATCCTCAAGCGCTACACCAAGGTGTTCGGCAAGGGCGCCCCGCACGGCCTGGTGCTGACCCGCCAGGGCGTGCCGACGTACGAGCCCAACGAGGGCGCCGCCAAGGGCGGTTACGTGCTGTTCGAGGCCACCGGCCCCTCGGGTGAGACCGCTGACGCCCAGGTCGTCCTCATCGGCACCGGCTCCGAGGTCCAGCTCGCCGTCGAGGCGCGCGAGCAGCTCCAGGCCGAGGGCGTCCCGACCCGGGTCGTCTCGATGCCGTCCGTCGAGTGGTTCGAGGAGCAGGACCAGGCGTACAAGGACAGCGTCCTGCCGCCGTCGGTCAGGGCGCGGGTCGCGGTCGAGGCCGGTATCGGCCTGACCTGGCACCGGTACGTGGGCGACGCGGGCCGCATCGTCTCGCTGGAGCACTTCGGTGCTTCCGCCGACGGCAAGGTGCTCTTCCGCGAGTTCGGCTTCACCGCCGAGAACGTGGCCGCCGCCGCCCGGGAATCTCTCGCCGCCGCCGCGCGCTGACGCCGGTATACGAACTAGTAGGAGATGCATTTCTCATGACAGACGCACTCAAGCGCCTCTCCGACGAAGGCGTCGCGATCTGGCTCGACGACCTGTCGCGCAAGCGGATCACCTCCGGCAACCTCGCCGAGCTGATCGACCAGCAGCACGTCGTGGGTGTCACGACCAACCCGTCGATCTTCCAGAAGGCGATCTCCTCGGGTGACGGCTACGAGCAGCAGCTCGCCGACCTCGCCGCCCGCAAGGTCACCGTCGAAGAGGCCATCCGCATGATCACGACGGCGGACGTGAGGGACGCCGCCGACATCCTGCGCCCGGTCTTCGACGCCACCGAGGGCCAGGACGGCCGGGTCTCCATCGAGGTCGACCCGCGCCTGGCGCACAACACCAAGGCCACCGTCGCCGAGGCCAAGCAGCTGGCCTGGCTGGTGGACCGGCCGAACACGCTCATCAAGATCCCGGCGACCAGGGCGGGCCTGCCCGCGATCACCGAGGTCATCGGCAAGGGCATCAGCGTCAACGTCACGCTGATCTTCTCCCTTGAGCGCTACCGCGAGGTCATGGACGCCTACCTGGCCGGCCTGGAGAAGGCCAAGGAGCGCGGCCTGGACCTGGCGAAGATCCACTCCGTGGCGTCCTTCTTCGTGTCCCGCGTGGACACCGAGATCGACAAGCGGATCGACGCGCTCGGCACCGACGAGGCCAGGGCCGCCCGCGGCAAGGCCGGTCTCGCCAACGCCCGCCTGGCCTACGAGGCGTACGAGGAGGTCTTCTCCTCCGACCGCTGGGCCGCGCTGGACAAGGCGCACGCCAACAAGCAGCGCGCGCTGTGGGCCTCCACCGGCGTCAAGGACAAGGCGTACAAGGACACCCTGTACGTCGACGACCTGGTCGCCCCCAACACGGTGAACACCATGCCGGAGGCCACCCTGGAGGCGGCCGCCGACCACGGGCAGATCACCGGCGACACCGTCTCGGGCACCTACGAGCAGGCGCGCGCCGAGCTCGACGCCGTCGAGAAGCTGGGCATCTCGTACGACGAGGTCGTGCAGCTCCTTGAGGACGAGGGCGTCGAGAAGTTCGAGTCCGCCTGGAACGACCTGCTCAAGTCCACCGAGGCGGAGCTCCAGCGCCTCGCACCCCCGGAGGCGTAAATCTTGTCAAGCAGCAATCCGCTGCGTGACGCCGCAGACCGACGGCTCCCGCGTATCGCGGGGCCGTCGGGCCTGGTGATCTTTGGCGTCACGGGCGATTTGTCCCGTAAAAAGCTGATGCCCGCTGTCTATGACCTCGCCAACCGGGGTCTGCTTCCGCCGGGCTTCTCCCTGATCGGCTTCGCCCGCCGCGAGTGGCAGGACGAGGACTTCGCGCAGGAGGTCCACGACGCCGTCAAGGCGCACGCGCGGACCCCCTTCCGCGAGGAGGTCTGGCAGCAGCTCATCCAGGGCATGCGCTTCGTCCAGGGCGACTTCGACGACGACGACGCCTTCGAGCAGCTGAAGTCGACGATCGCCGAGCTCGACAAGGCGCAGGGCACCGGCGGCAACTTCGCCTTCTACCTCTCGGTGCCGCCGAAGTTCTTCCCCCAGGTCGTCCAGCAGCTCAAGAAGCACGGGCTCGCCGACCAGAAGGACGGCTCCTGGCGCCGCGCGGTCATCGAGAAGCCCTTCGGCCACGACCTGATCTCCGCCCAGGAGCTCAACACGGTCGTCCACGAGGTCTTCCCGGCGGACGAGGTCTTCCGGATCGACCACTACCTCGGCAAGGAGACCGTCCAGAACATCCTGGCGCTCCGCTTCGCCAACACCATGTTCGAGCCGCTCTGGAACCGGTCGTACGTCGACCACGTCCAGATCACCATGGCCGAGGACATCGGCATCGGCGGCCGGGCCGGCTACTACGACGGCATCGGCGCCGCCCGTGACGTCATCCAGAACCACCTCCTCCAGCTGCTCGCGCTGACCGCGATGGAGGAGCCCGCCTCCTTCGACGCGGACGCGCTGGCGGCGGAGAAGACCAAGGTCCTGGGCGCCGTGCGGCTGCCGAAGGACCTGGGCGCGGGCGCGGTGCGCGGCCAGTACGCGGCCGGGTGGCAGGGCGGCGAGAAGGCCGTCGGCTACCTCCAGGAAGACGGCATCGACCCCAAGTCGAAGACCGACACCTACGCCGCGGTCAAGCTGGAGATCGACAACCGCCGCTGGGCGGGCGTCCCGTTCTACCTGCGCACCGGCAAGCGCCTGGGCCGCCGGGTCACCGAGATCGCGGTGGTCTTCCAGCGCGCCCCGCACTCCCCCTTCGACCACACGGCGACGGAGGAGCTGGGGCAGAACGCGCTGGTCATCCGGGTCCAGCCGGACGAGGGCGTCACCGTCCGGTTCGGCTCCAAGGTGCCGGGCACCTCGATGGAGGTCCGGGACGTGTCGATGGACTTCGCCTACGGCGAGTCCTTCACCGAGTCCAGCCCCGAGGCGTACGAGCGGCTCATCCTCGACGTCCTGCTCGGCGACTCCAACCTCTTCCCGCGCTTGGAGGAGGTCGAGCTGTCCTGGAAGATCCTCGACCCGATCGAGCAGTACTGGGACGCCCACGGCAAGCCCGCGCAGTACGCGTCGGGCACCTGGGGCCCGGTCGAGGCGGACGAAATGCTCGCACGAGACGGACGGAGCTGGCGCCGGCCATGAAGATCGACCTTACGGACACCACGGCCAGCAAGATCAACAAGGCGCTCGTCCAGGGCCGCCGCGCCGTCGGCACACCAGCCGTCGGCATGGTCCTGACCCTGGTCATCGTCACCGACGAGGAGAACGCGTACGACGCGCTCCGCGCCGCGAGCGACGCCTCGCGCGAGCACCCCTCGCGCACCCTCGTGGTCATCAAGCGGGTCTCGCGCTCGCCGCGCGACCGCACCCAGTCGCGCCTGGACGCCGAGGTGCGGGTCGGCGCGGACGCGGGCACCGGTGAGACGGTCATCCTGCGGCTGTACGGCGAGGTGGTCAACCACGCCCAGTCGGTGGTGCTGCCGCTGCTGCTGCCGGACGCGCCGGTCGTCGTCTGGTGGCCGGTGAACTCGCCGATCGACCCGGCCAACGACCCGCTCGGCGCGCTCGCCCAGCGCCGGGTCACCGACACCTACTCGGCCGAGCAGCCCATCGAGGAGCTGACCGGCCGCGCCGAGACCTACACCCCGGGCGACACCGACCTGTCGTGGACCCGCATCACGCCCTGGCGCTCGATGCTGGCCGCGGCGCTCGACCAGGTGTCGTGCGAGGTCACCTCGGTCGAGGTGGAGGGCGAGGAGTTCAACCCGAGCTGCGAGCTGCTCGCCATGTGGCTCGCGGACCGGCTGGACGTGCCGGTGCGGCGCTCGCAGTCCTCGGGCCCGGGCCTGACCGCCGTACGGATGGAGACGGACTGCGGCCCGATCATCCTGGGCCGTTCCGACGGCTCGCTGGCCACGCTCTCGATCCAGGGCCAGCCGGACCGCGCGGTGGCGCTCAAGCGGCGCGAGACGGCCGAGCTGATCGCCGAGGAGCTGCGGCGCCTCGACCCGGACGACACCTACGCCTCCGCGCTGAAGTTCGGCGTGGACCGGCTCGCCGATCCGTCGAACGGAAAGGCCGCGGCCCCGGCCGAGGCCTCAGGTCCCGCTCCCGCTTCCGCTTCCGCTTCCGGTGACTCCTCGGACGCCAAGCCCGCCGCGAAGAAGGCTCCGGCCAAGAAGGCGGCGACGAAGTGAGCACCCCTCAGCTCGTCGTCCACCGCGACAAGGAGCTGATGGCGCAGGCCGCGGCGGCCCGGCTGATCACGAAGATCGTGGACGCCCAGGCCGCCCGCGGCTCGGCGTCCGTGGTCCTCACCGGCGGCCGCAACGGCAACGGGCTGCTCGCTGCCCTCGCCTCCTCGCCGGCCCGGGACGCGATCGACTGGTCGCGGCTCGACCTGTGGTGGGGCGACGAGCGGTACCTGCCCGAGGGCGACCCGGAGCGCAATGTCACCCAGGCCCGGGCGGCGCTGCTCGACGCGGTGCCGGTCGACCCGGAGCGGGTGCACGCGATGCCCGCCTCGGACGGCCCGTACGGCAAGGACGTCGACGCCGCCGCGGCGGCCTACGCGGAGGAGCTGGCCGCCGCCTCCGGCCCGGAGGACCACGGCGACGTGCCGACGTTCGACGTGCTGATGCTGGGTGTCGGCCCCGACACCCATGTGGCGTCGCTCTTCCCGGAGCTGCCCGCGGTGCGCGAGACCGAGCGGACGGTGGTCGGGGTGCACGGCGCGCCCAAGCCGCCGCCGGTACGGGTCTCGATGACGCTGCCGGCGATCCGGGCGGCCCGCGAGGTGTGGCTGCTCGCGGCGGGCGAGGACAAGGCGCAGGCGGCGGCCATCGCCCTGTCGGGCGCGGGCGAGGTGCAGGCTCCGGCCGCGGGTGCGTACGGCCGTGGCCGCACCCTGTGGCTGCTCGACTCGGCGGCCGCGTCCCGGCTGCCGCGCGCGCTGTATCCGCCCGCCTCACCCTGAGGCGAACGGGCCCGGTCCACCTCCTGGTGAGCCGGGCCCGCTGCTTTGTCCCCGGGTACGGCGCGAGCGTCAGAGGATGATCTGCTCGCCGCCGGAGGCCTCCAGACGGGCGATGGCGGTACGGACCGCCGCCACGAAGCCGTCATAGACGGGAGTGGTGCTGGTCGCGCGGCCCGCGATGGTGTTCACGGTGAACATGGACTTGCGCAGCTCGGTCGTGATCGCCAGCTGGGCGCCCTTGCCGAGCAGGGTCCTGTTGCAGATGTTGGTCGGCTCGACGCCCGCCAGGTCCGGCTCGGTCGAGCCGTCGGGTCCGCCGTGGCCCGGCGGACCGTGCCCGAACGGGCCACCGGATACGCCCCGTCGACGCCGTGCCCCAGGTCCCGGTACGCGTCGAGGGCGAGGGCCACCGCGAGCGGCACCCCTGCCGCCGCGCACCCGGCCGCCACATGGAGCAGGACCGGGGGCAGGAGCGCCCCGAGCGGGGCCAGGGCCGCCACCGGGACGGGGACCGTGAGCAGCGCCCACCGCAGCCGCCGGACCGGGGCCGCACGCGGATGCGTGACCAGCGCGGCGGCGCCGGTCGGGGACGGCCGATTCACGCAGCACCCGGGCGGCCACCTCGGCCGGCAGGAAGCGCCAAGGGGGCAGCAGGGCGGTGGAGAGCGTCCCGAGGACGGCGAGCGCCGCCGCCATCGTGAGCAGCCACGGCCGGGCGGGGGCGATGAGCACGCCGAGCACGGCCAGGGCCACCACCGGCGCCGCGGTGAGCGCCAGCCACTGCGCGCGCCACCAGCCGACGACCGCCGGGTCCAGCTCGTTCTCCGGCGGTCTCAGCACCGCCCCCGCCCCCGTCATGGCCTCAACGGCCCCGCAGCGCCCGGTACTTGGCGACCAGGGCCTTGCTGGACTGGTCCAGGCCCGGCACGTCGGCCCCTTCGCTCAGCGCGGGCTCGACCCGCTTGGCGAGGACCTTGCCCAGCTCCACGCCCCACTGGTCGAAGGAGTCGATGTTCCAGATCGCGCCCTGGACGAACACCTTGTGCTCGTACAGCGCGATGAGCTGGCCGAGGACGGACGGCGTCAGCTCGCGCGCCAGGACGGTGGTCGTGGGGTGGTTGCCGCGGAACGTCTTGTGCGGCACCAGCTCCTCGGCGACGCCCTCCGCCCGTACCTCTTCGGGTGTCTTGCCGAAGGCCAGGGCCTGCGTCTGGGCGAAGAAGTTGGCCATCAGCAGGTCGTGCTGGGCGACCAGACCGGGCTGGAGGTCGGCGACCGGCTCGGCGAAGCCGATGAAGTCGGCCGGGATGACCTTGGTGCCCTGGTGGATCAACTGGTAGTAGGCGTGCTGTCCGTTGGTGCCCGGGGTGCCCCAGACGACCGGGCCGGTCTGCCACTCGACGGGGTTGCCGTCGCGGTCCACGGACTTGCCGTTGGACTCCATGTCGAGCTGCTGGAGGTAGGCGGTGAACTTCGACAGATAGTGGCTGTAGGGCAGCACGGCGTGCGACTGGGCGTCGAAGAACGCCCCGTACCAGACGCCGAGCAGGCCGAGCAGGAGCGGCGCGTTGGCCTCGGCGGGGGCGGTGCGGAAGTGCTCGTCGACCAGGTGGAAGCCGTCCAGCATCTCGCGGAAGCGGTCCGGGCCGATGGCGATCATCAGCGAGAGGCCGATCGCCGAGTCGAACGAGTAGCGCCCGCCGACCCAGTCCCAGAACTCGAACATGTTGGCCGTGTCGATGCCGAAGTCCGCGACCTTCTCGGCGTTGGTGGAGAGCGCCACGAAGTGCTTGGCGACCGCGTCCTGACCCGCGTTCAGCCCGGTGAGGAGCCAGTCGCGCGCGGAGGTGGCGTTGGTGATGGTCTCGATGGTGGTGAAGGTCTTGGACGCGACGATGAACAGCGTCTCGGCCGCGTCCAGGTCGCGGACCGCCTCGTGGAGGTCGGCGCCGTCGACGTTGGAGACGAAACGGACCGTCAGACCCCGGTCGGTGAACGAGCGCAGCGCCTCGTACGCCATCGCCGGACCGAGGTCGGATCCGCCGATGCCGATGTTGACGATGTTCTTGATCCGCTTGCCGGTGTGCCCGGTCCACGCGCCCGACCGGACGCGCTCGGAGAAGGCGGCCATCTTGTCGAGCACCGCGTGCACGCCCGGCACCACGTTCTCACCGTCGACCTCGACGACCGCGTCGCGCGGGGCGCGCAGCGCGGTGTGCAGCACCGCGCGGTCCTCGGTCGTGTTGATCTTCTCGCCGCGGAACATGGCGTCCCGCAGCCCGGCCACGTCGGCGGCCGCGGCCAGCTCGCGCAGCAGCCCCAGCGTCTCGTCGGTGACGAGGTGCTTCGAGTAGTCGAGGTGCAGATCGCCGACCGTCAGGGTGTATCCGGTGCCGCGGCCGGGGTCGGCGGCGAACAGCTCGCGCAGATGGGTGTCCCCCAACTGCTCGCGGTGCTTGCCCAGTGCGGTCCACTCGGGCATCTGGTTGAGCCTGGTACGGCCTTCTGCGTTCATCTCGGACATCAGCCCACTTCCTCGTACTCGCGTACGTACCTGCCCCGCTGCCCTTCCAACCTAGTTGATCAGGACGTAAGGGCAGGAATCAGAGTGGCCACGGCGGCCAGGAACAGTCCGGACGCCACCAGGGCGGGTGTGTTGAGCCCCCAGGAGGAGGCCGCCGCGCCGCCCATGAGGGCGCCCAGCGGTGTCCCCGCCACGGCGAGCGTCCGGAAGGCCGCGCTCGTCCGTCCCAGCATGGCCTGCGGGGTGCGCTCCTGCATCAGGGTCACCTGGTTGACGTTCCACACCATTCCCATCACCGCGAACACCGCCATGGCCGCGATCGATACCCACAACTCCCGTATGGACCCCATCGCCGCCAGGCACACCGTCTGGACCGCGCCCGCGAGGAGCACGCTCCCCATCCGGCCCAGCCGGCGGGCCAGTCGGTGGGTGAGCAGACCGCCCGCCACACTGCCCGCCCCGTACGCCGTGATCGCCGCCGCGTAGCCGCCGTGGCTCGCGTGGAGCCAGCCGGTGATGTGCAGGACCAGGGTGGCGATGAGCGCGCCCATGCCGATGTTGCAGAGCGTCGTGGCCACGCAGAGCGCGCGCAGGCTCCGCTCGCCCCACAGCGCGCGCAGCCCCTCGGCCGTCTCGCTCCGCAGGGTGGAGCCGGGCTTGCGGGCGGGCCGCTCGGGGGCGGCCGTGCGCAGCGTGGCCACCAGCGCCGCCGCCAGTCCAAAACTCAAGGCGTCCGCCACGTACGGCACGCCCGCCCCCGCCGTCAGGAGCAGCGGCACCAGCGGCGCGGCGAGGAAGCCGCCGGCTATCTGCTGGCCGGTCATCAGGCGGGCGTTGGCCCGGCCGAGCGCGGACTGCGGCACCAGCGAGGGCAGCAGGGCGGTGGCCGCGTTGTCGAAGAGCGTCTGGAGCGAGGTGAGCGCGAAGGCGAGCGCGATGAGCAGGGCTATCGAGGCGTGCCCCAGGGCCACGGCCGCGGCGAAGGCGGCCATGAGCGCGCCGCGCACCAGGTCGACGGCCCACATCGCCCGGCGCTGGTCCACCCGGTCCGCGACGGCGCCGCCGAGCAGCCCGAAGAGCAGCCAGGGCAGGAAGCCGCACGCCGTGACCAGGGCGACCAGCATCGGATCGCTGGTCAGCGAGGCCGCGAGCAGCGGCAGCGCCGCGGCGCGCAGCGAGTCTCCGAACCGGGATACGACCGCGGCCGTCCACAGCCGCCCGAACCCCCCGCGCCACGCGGGCACCTCGGCCGCCGCATCGGCGGCGCTCTCCAGCGTTGCCACAACTCCCCCATGTGGTCGACTGATTCACACGGTAGGGGGAGCCACTGACAATCCCCTTTGACCTGGGGTGATACCGAAGGGCCCGGCAGACGAACCGAGTTCGTCCGCCGGGCCCTTCGCTGTCAGATCTCGCCGCGGAGCTTGGCGAGCGCCTCCGCGAGGATCGCCTCGCCGTCCGCGTCGCTGCGCCGCTCCCGTACGTACGCGAGGTGGGTCTTGTACGGCTCCGTGCGCGGCGGGTCCGGCGGGTTGTCCCGGTCCTGACCGGCCGGGAATCCGCAGCGCGGGCAGTCCCACGTCTCCGGAACCTGTGCGTCACTGGCGAAGCTCGGCTGCGTCTCGTGCCCGTTCGAGCACCAGAAGGAGATGCGGAGACGCGGCGCGGACTCGCCGCGCTCGGCCTCACCCATCGGCCCCGCTCCGACCCGGCTTCCCCGGATCGCGTTGCCACTTGCCACGGTCGTAACTCCCTGCGTGATGGTGCTCGAAGATGCCCCAGTCTACGTAAGGCCCAACGCGCGTCCAGTGATTGTAGTTACACCCACCCGTGAACGCGGATACGACAGATCAGCTGTCCAGCTTCATCAGCAGACCAAGTACGACAATGCTCGCGAACCACAGCAGACCGACCACGACGGTGATCCGGTCCAGGTTGCGCTCGGCGACCGAGGAACCGCCGACGGACGACTGCATTCCGCCACCGAACATGTCGGAGAGGCCGCCGCCCTTTCCCTTGTGCATCAGCACCAGCAGCATCAGCAGCAGGCTGAAGACGATCAGGGCAATCGAGAACCCGACAATCACGGCTGGACCAACTTCCTAGGACTGATATGGCGACGGGGGCCGGGGGGACGTCTTCCGTGTCCCGAGCCCGACCCCCGCAAGGGTACGACGGATCCGCGCTACCGCATACTCACTGGTCGCGGAAGCGGACGATCTTGACGAACTCCTCGGCGTCCAGCGCCGCGCCGCCCACCAGGGCCCCGTCGACATCCGGCTGCGCCATGATCGCGGCCACGTTCGAGGCCTTGACCGAGCCGCCGTACTGGATGCGGACCTTGTCGGCCAGCGCCTGCGAGTAGAGCTCCGCGAGGCGGCCGCGGATGGCTCCGCACACCTCCTGGGCGTCCTCCGGGGTGGCGACCTCGCCGGTGCCGATGGCCCACACCGGCTCGTACGCGATCACGACGGACTCGGCCTGCTCGGCCGGGACGTCCTTGAGGCCGCCGTCCAGCTGGGCCAGCGTGTACGGAACCTGCTGGCCGGCCTTGCGGATGTCCAGGCCCTCGCCGACGCAGAGGATCGGGGTCAGACCGTGCTTGAACGCGGCCTTCACCTTGGCGTTGCAGAGCTCGTCGCTCTCCTGGTGGTACTGACGGCGCTCGGAGTGGCCCACGGCCACATAGGTGCACTTCAGCTTGGAGAGCATCAGGCCCGAGATCTCGCCGGTGTAGGCACCGGAGTCCTGGGCCGAGAGGTCCTGGGCGCCGTACTTGATCTTGAGCTTGTCGCCGTCGACCAGGGTCTGCACCGACCGCAGGTCCACGAAGGGCGGCAGGACCGCGACCTCGACTGCGTCGTAGTCCTTGTCGGCCAGGGCGAAGGCGAGCTTCTGGACGTGCGCGATGGCCTCAAGGTGGTTGAGGTTCATCTTCCAGTTGCCGGCCATCAGCGGGATACGCGTGGTCACGGTGTTCAGTCCTCCAGTGCGGCAAGGCCGGGAAGCGTCTTGCCCTCAAGGTATTCGAGGCTCGCGCCGCCGCCGGTCGAGATGTGACCGAAGGCGTTCTCGTCGAAGCCGAGCGTACGCACGGCCGCGGCGGAGTCGCCGCCGCCGACGACGGTGAAGCCGTCGCAGTTCAGGAGCGCCCGGGCGACGGCCTGGGTGCCGCCGGCGTAGTCGGGGTGCTCGAAGACACCGACCGGACCGTTCCAGAACACGGTCTCGGCGTCGGCGATCTTCGACGCGTACAGCTCACGGGTCCTGGGACCGATGTCCAGACCCTCCTTGTCGGCGGGGATCTTGTCCGCGTCGACGGTGATGAAGTCGGCCGGGGCCTTGGTCTTCAGGTCCGGGAAGTCGCCCGAGGCCAGGATGTCGAGCGGCAGGACCAGCTCGACGCCGTTCGCCTCGGCACGCTCCATGTACTCCGTGACGACCGGGATCTGGTCCTCCTGGAGCAGCGAGATGCCGACCTCGTAGCCCTTGGCCTTGAGGAAGGTGTACGCCATGCCGCCGCCGATGAGGATGCGGTCGGCCTTGCCGAGCAGCTGGTCGATGACGGCCAGCTTGTCGGAGACCTTGGCGCCGCCGAGCACCACCACGTACGGGCGCTTGACGTCGGCGGTGAGCTTCTTCAGGACGCCGACCTCGGTGGCGATGAGGAAGCCGGCCGCGTGCGGCAGCCGCGCGGGCAGGTCGAAGACCGAGGCGTGCTTGCGGTGCACCGCGCCGAAGCCGTCGCCCACGTAGACGTCGGCGAGCTCGGCGAGCTTGTCCGCGAAGGCGCCGCGCTCGGCGTCGTCCTTGCTCGTCTCACCGGCGTTGAAGCGCAGGTTCTCCAGGACGGCGACCTGGCCGTCGGCCAGCGCCGCGACGGTCTCCTTGGCGGAGGCGCCCACGGTGTCGGTGGCGAACGCGACGTCCGCGCCCAGCAGTTCACCGAGCCGCGCGGCCGCCGGGGCGAGCGAGAAGTCCGGGTCCGGGGCGCCCTTGGGGCGGCCCAGGTGCGAGGCGACGACCACGCGCGCGCCGGCCTCGGCGAGCTTGGCGATCGTCGGCTGGACGGCGCGGATGCGGCCGTCGTCGGTGATGGCGGTGCCGTCGAGCGGCACATTGAGGTCGGCGCGGACGAATACCCGCTTGCCGGAGACGCCCTCGGCGAGAAGTTCGTCGATCGTCTTCATGTGTTTCTGCGACTCCTTGGAGAAGGACGAGGCAAGCGACAGGGCTCGTGCGGCGCATCGTTGCGCTGCCCGAGCCCTGTGCTCACATCGAGATGCCTGCCCTGAGACTTATCAGACTTAGAGCTGGCCGCCGACGAAGACGGTGAGGTCGACGAGGCGGTTCGAGTAGCCCCACTCATTGTCGTACCAGCCGAGGATCTTCACCGACTTGCCCTCCTGGACCATGGTCAGGGAGGAGTCGAAGGTGCAGGAGGCCGGGTCGCCGACGATGTCGGAGGACACGATCGGGTCCTCGGTGTACGCCACGATGCCCTGCAGCTCGCCCTCGGCGGCCTTCTTGAACGCGGCGTTGACCTCGTCCTTGGTCACCTCGCGCTCCAGCTCCACGACCAGGTCGGTGGCCGAGCCCGTCGGGACCGGGACGCGCATCGCGATGCCGTCGAGCTTGCCCTTGAGCTTGGGGAGCACCAGCGCGGTGGCCTTGGCGGCACCGGTGGTGGTGGGGATGATGTTCTCGGCGGCGGCGCGGGCGCGGCGCAGGTCCGAGTGCGGGAAGTCCAGGATCCGCTGGTCGTTCGTGTACGCGTGGACCGTCGTCATCAGGCCCTTGACGATGCCGAAGTTCTCGTCGAGGACCTTGGCCATCGGCGCCACACAGTTGGTGGTGCAGGAGGCGTTGGAGATGACGTGGTGGTTGGCCGCGTCGTACTTGTCCTGGTTGACGCCCATCACGATGGTGATGTCCTCGTCCTTGGCCGGAGCCGAGATGAGGACCTTCTTGGCGCCACCGGCGATGTGCTTCTCGGCGTCGGCCTTCTTGGTGAAGATGCCGGTCGACTCGATGACGATGTCGACGCCCAGCTGACCCCAGGGGATGTCGGCCGGGTTGCGCTCGGAGAGCACCTTGATGGTGTGGCCGTCGACGCTGATGGTGTCGGCGGTGTGCGTGACCTCGGCCTTGAGACGGCCCAGAATCGTGTCGTACTTCAGCAGGTGAGCAGTGGTCGCGGTGTCACCCAGGTCGTTGACAGCCACGATCTCGATGTCAGCACCCTGCTCCAGCAGCGCGCGGAAGTAGTTGCGCCCGATGCGGCCAAAGCCGTTGATGCCTACGCGGATCGTCACGAACCGATCTCCTCGTTAGGTACGCCGGTTTTCGACGCCGGCGAGTTGTATGGGATGTCCCCGACCGCTTATGACCCTACCTCTCCCGGAGCCGTGGAGTGACATCGAGCGCACCCCATGAGCGGCCCCAACGGCCCGGACATGGCCGACGGCCCATACCTACCAACGGGTAAGGGCCGCCGGGGGGACTTTCGTCCCGACTACGGAGCGTGATGTCCGGGGTAGGGGGGCGCCCCGGTGCTCAGCACGGGGGCGCCCGGACCGGATCAGTCCCTCAGCGCGCGGAGCGCCTTGCCGATCACGTTCTTGCGGTCGGCCGCCGCCGGCACGTGCTCAAGGCCGAAGCCGAGCAGCACGGTGTCGTGGGTGGTGACGGCCGCCTGGGAGTGGAAGAGCGCCTGGGAGCGGGCCCAGTCGCCGGCGTTGCCGGGGCTGCCGGCCGGCGGTCCCGGCACGCTCCACGGGCCGAGCGCCGTCTCGAAGCCCTCGGCGCCCTGTGCGGTGCCGCCGATGACCAGCCTGGTGTCGTCGACGAAGGCGCCCACCCCACCGGTGCCGGGGTCCGACACATAGGAGAGGGAGAGCTCGACCTGCTTGCCCGCGTAGGCGCTGAGGTCGACCGAGACCGGCTGCCAGCCGTTGGAGGAGCCGGTGAACCGGTTCCACGCGCCCGAGGTGCCGGTCGACGCGCAGGCGCCGGAGCCGACGGTGAGGTAGTGCGCCAGGAACGGGTGGCCCTGGACGTAGTAGCCCTGCTCGCACTGGGCGGGCACCGCGGTGCTGGTGCCGCCGTTGGCGTCCGGCAGGGTCGTCCAGTCCTCCTGCCCGACCGTGTGCGCCTCGACGATCACGTTGTCGAAGCCGGGCTCGGTGTCATAGCTGAGCTGGAACTGCAGGCTCGGCTTGGCGGCCGCCGCCGTGCCGCTCAGGTCGACGGTCCTGGACAGTCGCATATAGGCGCTGTCCTGGTGTTCGGCCGCCGCGAACCAGTCGCCGGCGGCAGGCTCGAACGGGGTGCGGATCCCCGGGTAGCTGCCCGCGGCCGCGCTCTTGAACTGGGGGAACTGGTCGGGCTTGAGCGTGTCCGAGGTGATCGTGTACGCCCCGGCCAGGTCCAGCGGATTGTCGCCTGCGTCGCCGAGTGCCGCCTTGGCGCCCGCCAGCTTCCCGGCGCCCTCGAAGGCCGGCGGGGACTTCAGGCCGACGCGGTTGTAGGCGCCGAGGTAGTACTGGGCGAAGTCGTCGGAGTCGGCGCCGCCGAGGTCGACGGTGCCGCCCGCCTTCTCACCGGCGTTGACGAGCCGGCCGCCCTCGTTGAGGTAGTCGCGCACGGCCACGGTGACCGCGGCGGTGGGCCGCTCGGCACCCGTGTACCAGACGGCCGTCCTGAAGTGGCTGAGCACGCCGAGCGCGCTCGGGGTGCCCTGGGTGGCCACGTCCCAGACCGCGGACTTGCGGCCGTTGTCGGCGAGCGCCTTGGTGTACGCGCCGACGTGCTGGGCGGGCGCGGTGCCGCCCTCCTCCGCGATCACCAGGGTGTCGCCCTTGGGCCGGGCGGCCACGGTGTAGGTGAACGGCGTGCTGGAGGTGCGCTTGCCGGCCCGGGTGCGCCCGGTGAACCAGACCTCCACCTTGGAGCCGGTGTCCGCGCCCTCGACGGTGGCCCGGTACTGGTCGAAGTGGATGTTGTCCTCGCCGCCGTAGACGTCGCCGCCCTTCCAGGCCGTGAGGTCCTCGGTGTGCGTACGGCCGCCGTCGATGCGGTAGTTCAGGGTCTTGTCGCGCACCGACTTGCGTACGGTGACGGCGACTTCCTGGTCCTCGCCGCGGGCGTACGAGGTGGTGAAGGCGTCCGGAGTGAAGTCGGGGGCCTCGATGCCGACCGGGGAGACCGGCTGGTCGGCCTGGCGCGCGGTGTCGGCGACGGCCAGCGCGAACGGGATGTTCTTGGCGAACTCCTGCTGGATCAGCTTCTCGTCGTCCGGGAAGTTGAAGACCGACTGGCAGTCACCGGGCTTCCACTGGTCGCCCGGGTCGATCCGGGAGGCGGTCTGGCAGGTCGACATCTCCGGGGTGAACATATGGATCCCGTTGACGTTCCCCGCGTGGCCGTCGGCCTCGCCGTTGGTCGTGTACAGCTCGGAGGAGAGCTGGGAGTGGTAACCGGGGATCGCGGGCTTCTCGGGCGTGCCGGCCAGCGACTTGTAGAGGACGTCGTCCGGGGTCGGGGTGGCGACCTGCCAGCCCACGCCGTACAACAGCAGCTCGGCCGCGGAGTGGTAGTTGATGGCGTAGCCGAAGCCGACCCGCTTCTCGAAGGCGTCCAGCGCGCGGGTCTCCGGCTCGGAGCCGGCGGAGGGGCCGCGGTAGGTCTCGTCGGCGGGGTCGGGGGACGAACCCTCGTTGTCGTAGCCCCACTTGTACGGGAAGTTGCGGTTGGGATCGACGCCGTCGCCGGGGGCCGTCTTCCCGTCGCCGTTGTTGTCGCGCAGGTTCTTGCGCCACAGGCGCTGCTGGGTGCCGGTGAAGGTGTAGTCGTACCCGTCGGGGTTGGCGGAGAGCACGAACCACAGCTCGGTGGAGTCCACGAGCTTGGTGATCCGCGGGTCCTTGCCGTAGTTGTCGAGGTAGTAGTGCATCAGCCGCCGGGTCATCTCCGGGGTGATCCACTCACGGGCGTGCTGGTTCGACATGTAGAGCACGGAGGGCTTGGAGCCGTCGCGGCTCCTGGCCGCGCCCTTGGTGAGCTTGAGGGCGAGGATGTCCTGGCCCTTGACGGTCTTGCCGATCGACTCGACCTTGGTGAGGGCCGGGTGGGCGAGCTGGGTGTCGACGATTTCCTTCCGCAGCCCGTTGTCCCCGCTGTAGGGGCGGAAGACGCCGTCTCCCTGGGCCTTGAGGCGCTTCTCGGTCGCCGTCGAGAGCATGTGCTCGGTGAGGTCGACGCCCTGCTTCCTCAGCGTGCCGGCCTGCTTCTGGGTGAGGTAGAGCTCGACCTTGGCGGTCCCCCGGTCGGGTACCTGCGCTGTCAGTTCCTGACCGTCCGCGCCCTGCTGGAGCAGCAGTGGCAGCTGCGCCTTGGTGACGTTGGCGTACCAGACGGAGAGTCCTTCACCTCCGCCGCCGCCCGGGCTGGCGTGAGCGGCTGGTACCGCCGCCAGGCCGGCCGTGAGCAGTGAAGCCGCGGCGAGGATCGCTCTCGCTCTGCGTCTCATTGGCCCCCCTTGCTGTTGTGTGCCACGAAAGTGGACAGACGCCAGGCTCATGACACTTCATGATCATGTCAATACCATGGAAGGGTGGTGAAACCGGAACCGGCGCCCACCAAGTGGGCGCCGGTCACAGCAAGTTGAACCATAGAGCTGACAGCGGTACGAGAAGGGCACCGGCGCGAAGCGGAGGGAGCGGTCCCCCGATCAGCCGACCAGGCCGTCCGCCATCTCCTCGGTCAGATTGGACTCGGTGCCGGGGATGCCCAGGTCCTGGGCCCGCTTGTCGGCCATCGCGAGCAGCCGGCGGATCCGGCCCGCCACCGCGTCCTTGGTCAGCGGCGGGTCGGCGAGCGCGCCCAGCTCCTCCAGGGAGGCCTGCTTGTGCTCCATGCGCAGCCGCCCGGCGGCCGCCAGGTGCTCGGGCACCTCGTCGGCGAGGATCTCCAGGGCGCGCTGGACGCGGGCCCCGGCGGCGACGGCGGCCCGCGCCGAGCGGCGCAGATTGGCGTCGTCGAAGTTGGCCAGGCGGTTGGCCGTGGCGCGCACCTCGCGGCGCATCCGCCGCTCCTCCCAGGCCAGCACCGAATCGTGCGCGCCGAGCCGGGTGAGCAGGGCACCGATCGCGTCCCCGTCCCGCACGACAACCCGGTCCACGCCCCTCACCTCACGGGCCTTGGCCGGGATCTGCAGCCTGCGGGCCGCGCCGACCAGCGCGAGCGCCGCCTCCGGACCCGGGCAGGTCACCTCCAGCGAGGAGGAGCGGCCCGGCTCGGTGAGCGAGCCGTGGGCGAGGAAGGCCCCGCGCCAGGCCGCCTCGGCGTCACAGGTGGCCCCCGAGACCACCTGGGGCGGGAGACCCCGGATGGGGCGGCCCCGGCCGTCCACGAGGCCGGTCTGGCGCGCCAGCTGGTCGCCGCCCGCCACCACCCGTACGACGAAGCGCGAACCGCGGCGCAGCCCGCCCGGAGCCATCACGATCAGCTCGGAGCTGTGGCCGAAGATCTCCAGGATGTCCCGCTTGAGCCGGCGCGCCGCCATCGCGGTGTCCAGCTCCGCCTCGATCACGATGCGGCCGCTGACCAGGTGGAGGCCGCCCGCGAACCGCAGGATCGACGAGACCTCCGCCTTTCTGCAGCAGGTCCGGGTGACGGGGAGCCGGGAGATCTCATCCTTCACCGCTGCCGTCATCGCCATGGGCCGATCCTTCCATGCATCCGAAAAATACGGTCGTACGCGGCGGCCAACAGCTCCCGGTCATGTCTCGGGGACCCGTCGGGCGCGGCGACCGCCGCCAGCTCGACCACGGCACCGAGCTGCCTGGCGGCGTCGGCGAGGGACTCGCGGTCGGGCACGGCGGCCTCGTCGGCCAGCACCACGTCCAGGGCGAGTTTAGGGGCGTGTCGTCCCAAAACCTCCAAATGACGCTGCGGAGAGAAGCCATCGGTTTCGCCGGGCTGGGGCGCCAGGTTCAACGAGAGCACCTTGCGGGCCTTGGTGACCGTGAGCGCGTCGAGCAGCTCGGGCACCAGCAGGTGCGGGATGACCGAGGAGAACCAGGACCCCGGGCCGAGCACCACCCAGTCGGCGTCCAGGACGGCCTCCACCGCCTCCGGGACCGCCGGCGGGTCGTGCGGGACCAGGTTGACGGACTGCACCTCGCCCGGGGTGAGCGCCACCGTGGCCTGGCCGCGGACCGTGTCCACGTCGGTGGGGCGGGCCGGGTCGTGGCCCCTGACCAGCGCCTCCAGCTCCAGCGGGACGGCGGACATCGGCAGCACCCTGCCGTGCGCCCCGAGGAGCTTGCCGACCAGGTCGAGCGCCTGGACATGGTCACCCAGCTGCTCCCACAGGGCCACGATCAGCAGATTGCCGACCGCGTGCTCGTGCAGCTCGCCCTGGGACTGGAAGCGGTGCTGGATGACCCGGGCCCAGGTCTGGCCCCAGTCGTCGTCGCCGCAGAGCGCCGCCAGCGCCTTGCGCAGGTCGCCCGGCGGCAGTACGCCCAGCTCCTCCCGGAGCCGGCCGCTGGAACCGCCGTCGTCGGCCACGGTGACGACGGCGGTCAGGTCGCCGGTGATCCGGCGCAGCGCCGCGAGCGACGCGGAGAGACCCATGCCGCCGCCGAGGGCGACGACCTTGGGCTGGGCGCCACGCTTGCGGCCGGTGCGCAGCACCGGTCCGCTCGTGCGCCGTCGGTACACCTTCACTCGCGCCCCATGTCCCGGTGTACGACGACGGTCTCGATCCCCTCGGAGGCGAGGCGGGCGGCCAGCTTCTCGGACATCGCGACGGAGCGGTGCTTGCCGCCGGTGCAGCCCACGGCGACCGTCACGTACCGCTTGCCCTCGCGGCGGTAGCCGGTCGCGATCAGCTGGAGCAGCTCGCTGTACTGGTTGAGGAACTCCTTGGCGCCCGGCTGGTTGAAGACGTAGCCCGACACCTCCTCGTTCAGACCCGTGAACGGGCGCAGCTCCGGCACCCAGTGCGGGTTCGGCAGGAAGCGGCAGTCCACCACCAGGTCGGCGTCGACCGGCAGGCCGTACTTGTAACCGAACGACATCACCGTGGCGCGCAGCTCCGGCTCCTCGTCCCCGGCGAACTGGGCGTCCATCTTGGCGCGCAGCTCGTGGACGTTGAGGCTGGAGGTGTCGATCACCAGGTCGGCGTCGCCGCGCAGCTCGCGCAGCAGATCGCGCTCGGCGGCGATGCCGTCGACGATCCGGCCGTCACCCTGGAGCGGGTGCGGGCGGCGCACCGACTCGAAGCGTCGCACCAGCGCGTCGTCGGACGACTCCAGGAAGACGATCCGCCGGGTGACCTGCTTGGAGTCCAGGTCGGCCAGCGACTCGCGGAGGTTGTCGAAGAAACGGCGGCCGCGCACGTCGACGACGACGGCGATGCGGGCCACATTGCCCTGGGACCGGGCGCCGAGCTCCACCATGGTGGGGATCAGCGCGGGCGGCAGGTTGTCGACGACGAACCAGCCGAGGTCCTCCAGGCACTTGGCGGCGGTGCTGCGTCCGGCGCCGGACATCCCGGAGATGATCACCAGCTCGGGGATGGCCGCCTCTGCGGCGGCGTCGTTCGTCGTGCCCGTACTCACGTTTTCGGCTCCAGCTTCTGCTTCTGTTCGGTCGTGCTCAGTCATTTCGCGGTTCCCCCGTCGTCTTCAATGATCTCTCCTGTCGCCGTGTTCACGGCGGGTGCGGCCGGGGCTGTCCGCGCCAGGGCCGCCGCCACGGTCTCGGCCGTCTTGCGGCCTATCCCGGGAACTTCGCAGATCTCCTCGATTGTCGCCGACCGGAGCCGCTTCACCGAGCCGAAATGCTTGACCAGAGCCTGTTTGCGGGACTCGCCCAGGCCCGGCACCTCGTCCAGCGGGCTCGCCTTGAACCTCTTCGTCCGCTTGACCCGCTGATAGGTGATGGCGAACCGGTGGGCCTCGTCACGCACGCGCTGGAGCAGATACAGCCCCTCGCTGGAGCGGGGCAGGACGACCGGGTCGTCGTCGTCCGGCAGCCAGACCTCCTCCAGGCGCTTGGCGAGCCCGCAGACCGCCACGTCATCCATCCCGAGCTCGTCCAGGGCCCGCTTGGCGGCCGCCACCTGCGGCTGCCCGCCGTCGACGACCACGAGCTGCGGCGGGTAGGCGAACCGCTTGGGCCGCCCGTCCTCGGTGCGGGGCCCGGCCTCCACGGCGGCCTCGCCGGGCGCCGGGACCTCGCCGGAGGGGGCCGGGCCCGCCTCGGCGCCCTCGCCCTCCTCACCGTCCGCCCACTCCCCCAGCCGGGCGCTCTCGGCCAGATAGCGCTTGAAGCGGCGGGTGATCACCTCGTGCATGGACCGGACGTCGTCCTGGCCCTCGAAGCCCTTGATCTGGAAGCGCCGGTACTCGCTCTTCCTGGCCAGGCCGTCCTCGAAGACGACCATGGACGCCACCACGTCCTCGCCCTGGAGGTGCGAGATGTCGAAGCACTCGATCCGCAGCGGGGCGCTTCCCAGCTCAAGGGCCTGAGCGATCTCCTCCAGGGCCCGGGAGCGGGTGGTCAGGTCGGAGGCGCGTTTGGTCTTGTGCAGCGCGAGCGCCTGCTGCGCGTTGCGCGCGACCGTCGCCATCAGGTCCTTCTTGTCGCCGCGCTGCGGGATCCGCAGCGACACCTGCGACCCGCGCCGCCCGGCCAGCCAGGCGCCGACCGACCCGGTGTCCTCGGGCAGCGCCGGGACCAGCACCTCCTTCGGTACGGAGTCGCCGGTCTCCTCCCCGTACAGCTGCTGGAGGGCGTGCTCGACCAGGCCCGCCGTGTCGACGGCCTCGACCTTGTCGGTGACCCAGCCGCGCTGGCCCCGCACACGCCCGCCGCGGACGTGGAAGATCTGGACGGCCGCCTCCAGCTCGTCCTCGGCGACCGCGATCAGGTCCGCGTCGGTGGCGTCGGTGAAGACCACCGCGTTCTTCTCCAGGGCCCGGCGCAGCGCCCCTATGTCGTCGCGCAGCCGCGCGGCCCGCTCGTACTCCATCTCCTCGGCCGCCGCCGTCATCTCCTTCTCCAGGCGGCGGATGTACGTACCGGTGCGCCCGGCCATGAAGTCGCAGAAGTCGTCGGCCAGTTCGCGGTGCTCCTCGGGCGTCACCCGGCCGACGCAGGGGGCCGCGCACTTGCCGATGTAGCCGAGCAGACAGGGCCGGCCGATCTGGGCGGAGCGCTTGAACACCCCGGCGGAGCACGTCCGTACGGGAAAGACGCGGAGCATCAGGTCCACGGTCTCGCGGATCGCCCACGCGTGTCCGTACGGACCGAAGTAGCGCACGCCCTTCTTCTTGGCGCCGCGCATCACCTGGACCCTCGGGAACTCCTCGTTGAGGGTGACCGCCAGGTACGGATAGCTCTTGTCGTCGCGGTACTTGACGTTGAAGCGGGGGTCGAACTCCTTGATCCACGAATATTCGAGCTGGAGCGCCTCGACCTCGGTGGAGACGACCGTCCACTCCACGGACGCGGCCGTGGTGACCATCGTCGCCGTGCGCGGGTGCAGGCTCGTGAGCGGCTGGAAGTAGTTCGCGAGCCGCTGGCGCAGGGACTTGGCCTTGCCGACGTAGATCACCCGGCGGTGTTCGTCCCGGAACTTGTAGACCCCCGGCGAGTCGGGGATCTGTCCCGGCTTGGGGCGGTAGGTGGAGGGGTCTGCCATGTCCACCACCCTACTGGCGGGGACCGACAACGCGGTTTCACGGGGCGCGGAAACCGCGCGACCGGCCACGCACGATCCGTGGCCGGTCACACGGTCAGGGGAATTGCCTACCCCCGGTTCGCCCCGCGCCTGCGGCGGCGCAGAGCCACCGCGCCGAGGCCGGCCGCCGCGAGCGCACCCGCACCGGCCGTCACCGAGGTGACCCCGGCCGTGCCCGTCCCACCGCCGTGGCCGGCTGACGCGGCCTGGGCCCGGACCTCCTCAGGGCTCTGCCCGTACCCCCCGGCCTTGCCGGACTTCGCGTACGCGGAGCCGGGCAGCTTGTCGCCGTAGGCCCGCTGGACGCGCTGCCGGTAGGCGGCCAGGGTGGTGCCCCTGGCGCCGACCGCGCGCACCGCGTCCTCGTCCAGGGGAAGCACGGTGGCGCCCTTCTGGACGTACCAGGCGTTGATCTGCGGCTCCTGGAAGACGGTGCCGCCCGGCAGCCTGCCCGCGCCCGCCGCGGCATAGCGGGACTCGTCGTCACCGGTGGCTATGTTCACCACCTTCCAGGTGGTGCCCTGCGGAACGGACCACAGGGAGGCCTTCTGGCCGTCCGAGGAGACGGCCGTGGAGGCGAGGTACTCCAGCTTCGCGACGGGAGCGCCCGCCCGCCCGGCGACGAACTCCGGGGAGAGCGTGTAGACGGGCACCGCGTCGCCCTGGATGCGCGGGGCGGCGGTGGTCAGGGACACCTTGCCGTCCCGGGCGAAGAAGCGGGAGAGCGTGTCGAGGGTGGCGGGGGCCGCGGCCGCCCGGTGGGCGGCCGCCTTGGAGTCGGCCGTTGGGGTGGGGTTGTCGGCGGCCGCCGCGTACGGGGCGCAGAGACCGGCGAGGCCGGTGAGCAGCGCCGCGACGGCGGCGGAGGACAGACGTCGCTGGGTCATCGTCGTCACGCCCCGATCCGGTAGAGCGAGTGGGTCCACGAGAACGAGTCGTTGTCGACGTACCAGTCGTGCGAGGCCCAGTTGTAGCGGTTGCTGGAGGGCCACGGGTCTCCCCAGTAGACCCAGCTGTTTGCGGTGTCGTACCCGTAGATCACATGCATGTGACCGCCGCCGCTGGACCACTGGATCCGGCTCTCCATGGGCCGGTCGGCGTTGATCTCGGTCTGTACGGTCGAGTAGCGCAGCCAGCCGGTGACGTACGAGCCGGAGTTGATCCCGGCCCAGCCCAGGGCGTTCTGCACATTGCCCAGGTCCGCCTGCCAGTTGGGGCAGTCGTAGCCCTGCTGACGCCCGAAGGCGGCGTTGCAGAACTGGTTCTGGCTGTAGTTGCGCCCGAACCAGGTGGCGATGGTGTTTCCGCTGGCGGCCCAGCACCAGTTGTTCTTCTGCTGGGCCTGCATGGTGATGTTGAGCTGCTTCGACGTGGCTGCCGTGGCGGACGGCGAGTCGGCGGCGGTACGGGTGTCGGTGGCGGCGGTCGTGGTGGTGGCGGCTGTGGTGGCGCCGTGCTCGTGCGGGGATGCGACGGCGCTCGCCGTGGGGGCGACGAGCAGGGCCGTCACCACGAGGGCGAGGGCCGAGAGCCGTCTCTTGCGGTTGTGCATCGCGTTCCTCCCGAAGCGGGGGGTGTGGGGATTGGAGGAGCGCGTCCGGACGCTTTCGGTGAGCATCGAACGTTGTCGTGAGCTGGTCAACGCGCTTCAATGCGGGGTGAGACACGGGTGTGAACGGAGTGGCCGCCATGTGAACAGGCCTTCCAGGCCCACCAGGCCACCCGGGTCCCGCGGCGCCCCTTGACCACCCCCCGCCGTGAACGTTCACTGCGCGGTCCGACCCCCCGGACCAGCAGCGCAGTTGAACCAGGCCGCCCTGTACGGCCACCCCCACCGAGATCCGAGCAGTCCCGAGGGAGTCCCCCATGCTCCACACCGATGCCGATCTGGCACAGGTGCTGCACACCGGCCCGTTCCACCTGGCGCTGCGCGCCGCGCTCGCCGTCCGCGGACTTCCGCTCCAACGCGTGCAGCACCATCTCGCCGGGCGCGGCGTCAAGGTCGGCGTGACCAGCCTGAGTTACTGGCAGCAGGGCGCCCGGCGCCCGCAGCGCGCAGAGTCGCTACGGGCGGTGCGCGCCCTGGAGGAGGTCCTCGGGCTGCCGGAGCGGTCGCTGCTGCGGCTGCTCGACGACGGCGACGCGCGCGAGGCGGAACGCCCGGCGGGCCGCTCCTACCGCTCCCTGGTGGAGGCCTCCGGCGCCGTCGAGCGGCTGATAACCGGAATGGAGTCACCGGTGGACGGCGGGCTGCACACCGTCGGCCACCATGAGCGGGTGAGCATCGGGGCGCACCGGGAGCTGCTCGGCCGCGACTCCCAGCAGGTGGTGCGGGCCCACCGCGACGGCGTCGACCGCTACCTGGCCATCCACCACGGCGACCCGGGCGGCGACCCGTCCCGGATCCGGGTGCGCGCCGCCGAGAACTGCCGCACCGGCCGGGTGCGCTGGGACGCCGAGACCGGCGTCCTGGTGGCCGAGCTGCTGTTCGACGCCCGACTGCGGGCCGGTGAGACGTACCTCTTCGGCTACGGCTTCGAGGACGGCACGGCGGGGGCGAGCAGCGAGTACGTACGCGGCTTCAGCTTCGCGGGCGGCCAGTACGTGCTCCAGGTCCGCTTCGACGAGCACGCCCTGCCGGTCCGGTGCCGCCGCTTCAGCCAGACGTCGACCGGCTCGACCCGCTCACCCCGCGGCGACCTGACCCTGAGCGGCCGGCACCGGACGGTGCACCTGGTCGAGCAGGGGGTACGGCCGGGAATCCTGGGGATCGGCTGGGACTGGGCGTAACGGTCCGCCTACGTACGTAGTACGTAGGCGGTACGGCTAGGCGTCCGGACCCGCGACGAGCTTGCCGTCCTTGACCCTCACCGGGACGGAGGGCAGCGGGACGGTCGCCGGGCCGTGGACCGGCTGGCCGGTCATCACGTTGAAGCGGCTGCCGTGGCACGGGCAGTTCCCGTGCCCGTCCTCGATCTTGTCGAGGACGCAGCCGGCGTGGGTGCACTGGGCGCTGAACGCCTTGTACTCGCCCTTGGCCGGGCAGGACACCATCACGCGCTGCTCGCGGTAGAGCTTGGCCCCGCCGACGGGGATCTCCTCGGGCGCGCCCAGGGTGACCGGCGCGGTCGGGGTCGGCGTCTCGGCGTGGCCGAGCTTGGAGTCGGTGGAGCAGGCGGCCACTCCCAGCCCGGCGGCCCCGGCGAGGGCCGCGCCTTTCAGCACGGTACGACGGGCGGCGGGCTGGCCGGACATGGGGTCTCCACAGGTCATGGGGGGTTGGTGACGTATCCGACGATACCGGCGGGAGCTGTGGGGCGGAGGGGTGGGTAGTGGCGGGGCCGGGGCTGGACGGGACCGGTCCGGATGGGTGTACGTTCGGCCGCGTGATCGTCGTCGCCGGAGAAGCCCTCATCGACCTCGTCCCCGAGCGCCCCGGCGACCGGCTGGGCCCCCTGTCGCCCCGGCTGGGGGGCGGCCCGTACAACACGGCGGTGGCCCTCGGGCGCCTCGGCGCCAAGACCGCGTTCTGCTCCCGCGTGTCGACGGACGGCTTCGGCGAGGCCCTCCTCGACGGCCTGCGCGCCGCCGGTGTCGACACCTCCCTGGTCCAGCGCGGCCCCGAGCCGACGACGCTGGCGGTGGCGGCGGTCGGGGCGGACGGGGCCGCCGGATACGGCTTCTACGCGTCCGGCACCGCGGACCGCCTCTTCGAGCTGCCGCCCGAACTCCCCTCCGGTGTACGGGCGCTGGCGCTCGGCACGTGCTCGCTTGTCCTGGAGCCCGGGGCCAGTGCGTACGAGGCGTTGCTGCGGCGGGAGTCGGGGCGGGGCGTGTTCACCCTGCTCGACCCGAACGTCCGCCCCGGCCTGGTCCCGGACGCGAACGCCTACCGGGCCCGCTTCCGCTCCTGGCTGCCGTACGTGTCCCTCCTGAAGCTGTCCGAGGAGGACGCGGCGTGGCTGGGCGGCGGGGTGGAGGAGTGGCTGGCGGCGGGGCCGGAGGCGGTGGTCCTGACGCGGGGCGCGGCGGGGATGACCGTGTGGACCCGGTCCGGCGACGAGGTCTCCGTCCCGGGCGAGCGGGTCGAGGTGGTCGACACGATCGGGGCGGGGGACACGGTGAACGCGGCGCTGCTGCACGCGGTGGCGGGGCGGGGGCCCCTGTCCGCGTCCGCGTGGTCCGCCGCGCTCGCGTACGCGGCCCACGCGGCGGCCCTGACGTGCGGGCAGCGGGGCGCGCAGCCGCCACACGCCGGGTCCCTGAGCACCCCCACCCCGCCCGTTCCCTAAACCCTCCGGGGGTGGGTGGGGGTGGAGGTGGTTCTCCCGGGGGCTACGCCCCGGACCTCCGGTGCGGAGGCTCCGCCCCCGTACCCCCTCGGGGGGCCTGAGGCCCCGCCCCCGCTTCGGGGCTTCGCCCCGGGCTCCGGTTTCGTCTGCGGGCTGTCTGCGGCTGCTCGCACCCACGCGGCGGAGCCGCACATGTCACAGCCCCGCACCCCTGAAGGGCTCCGTCCCGGACCCCGTTCGTCTGCAGGCCGTCTGCGGCTGGCCGCGCCCACGCGGCGGAGCCACACATGTCACAGCCCCGCACCCCTGAAGGGCGCGGCCTGCGGCCCCTGCCCCGCTCCTCAAACGCCGGAGGGGCTGAATCTTGGCCGCGCCCCCTTCTGCCAGCCTTTAGGGGCGCGGGGAACTGCGCGACCAGCCCCCACCGAGCCCGCAGACAAACACGGGGTCTGGGGGCGAAGCCCCCAGGAGCCGAGCCCTCCCGACCCCAGCAACGGGCGGGCGGGCGGGCAAACCCCCGGGGCCGGGGCGAAGCCCCGCGCACGGCCACCGGCCCGCAGCCGGACAACCGGGGCCCCGGGGGCCGAAACCCCCGGGACCGAGTGGTTCAGGCCTTCCGGGCCCGGGACGCCGCCTTCTTGGCCGGGGCCTTGGCCACCGCCTTCTTCGCCACCGCCTTCTTCGCCGGCGCCCGCTTCGCCACCCTCCGCACAGGAGTCGGCTCCGCGTCGCTGATCCGGTCCGCACCCAGAATGTCGCGCAGGAACTTCCCCGTGTGGCTCGCGGCCACCGACGCGACCTGCTCCGGCGTCCCCTCGGCGATCACCAGGCCACCCCCGCTGCCGCCCTCGGGGCCCATGTCCACGACCCAGTCCGCCGTCTTGATGACGTCGAGGTTGTGCTCGATGACGATCACCGAGTTCCCCTTGTCGACGAGTCCCGACAAGACCTTGATCAGCTTCGAGATGTCCTCGAAGTGGAGGCCGGTCGTCGGCTCGTCCAGGACGTACACCGTCCGCCCCGTAGACCGCTTCTGCAGCTCCGACGCCAGCTTCACGCGCTGCGCCTCGCCGCCCGACAGCGTCGGGGCCGACTGGCCGAGCCGGACGTAGCCAAGCCCCACCTCGTTCAGCGTCCGCAGGTGACGGGCGATCGTCGGCACCGCCTCGAAGAAGTCCAGCGCCTCCTCGATCGGCATGTCGAGGACCTCGGCGATGGACTTGCCCTTGTAGTGGACCTCCAGCGTCTCCCGGTTGTAGCGCGCCCCGTGGCAGACCTCGCACGGCACGTACACGTCCGGCAGGAAGTTCATCTCGATCTTGATCGTGCCGTCGCCCGAGCAGTTCTCGCAGCGGCCGCCCTTGACGTTGAAGGAGAACCGGCCCGGGAGGTACCCCCGTACCTTCGCCTCCATCGTCTCGGCGAACAGCTTGCGCACGTTGTCGAATACGCCCGTGTAGGTCGCCGGGTTCGACCGCGGCGTACGGCCGATCGGCGACTGGTCGACGTGGACGACCTTGTCGACCTGGTCGTCGCCGTCCACGCGCGTGTGCCGCCCGGGGACCGCCCGCGCGCCGTTCAGCTCGCGCGCCAGGTGCGTGTAGAGGATGTCGTTGACCAGGGTCGACTTTCCGGAGCCGGAGACACCGGTGACCGCGGTCAGCACGCCCAGCGGGAACGAGACGGCGATGTCCCGGAGGTTGTTCTCCTTGGCGCCGTGCACGGTGAGCTGGCGCGACGGGTCCGCGGGGCGCCGTACGTCCGGCAGCGGGATGGACTTCTTGCCCGACAGATACTGCCCCGTCATCGACTCCTTGTTGGCGAGGAGCTGCTTCAACGGGCCGCTGTGGACGACCTTTCCACCGTGCTCACCGGCGCCGGGGCCGATGTCGACGACCCAGTCGGCCACCTTGATGGTGTCCTCGTCGTGCTCGACGACGATGAGCGTGTTGCCCATGTCGCGCAGGCGGACCAGCGTCTCGATCAGCCGGTGGTTGTCCCGCTGGTGCAGACCGATGGACGGCTCGTCCAGCACGTACAGCACGCCGACCAGGCCCGAGCCGATCTGGGTGGCGAGGCGGATTCGCTGGGCCTCGCCGCCCGACAGCGTCCCGGCGGCGCGGTTGAGCGAGAGGTAGTCGAGGCCGACGTCGACGAGGAAGCGCAGCCGCTCGTTGACCTCCTTCAGGACCCGCTCGGCGATCTTCTTGTCGCGCGCGTTGAGCTTGAGCTCGCCCAGGAAGTCGGCGCAGTCGCTGATCGACATCGCGGAGACCTCGGCGATCGAGCGGTCCATCACGGTGACCGCGAGGACCAGCGGCTTCAGTCGCGAGCCCTCACAGGTCGGGCAGTGGACCTCGCGCATATAGCCCTCGAAGCGCTCGCGCGCCCCGTCGGACTCCGCCTCCGAGTGGCGCCGCTTGACGAACGGCACGGCGCCCTCGAAGGAGGTCGTGTACGCGCGCTCCCGTCCGTACCGGTTCCGGTAGCGCACTTCGATCTGCGTCTTGTGGCCGTACAGCAGCGCCTTCTTGGCGCGCTGCGGCAGCCCCGCCCAGGGGATGTCCGTACGGAAGCCGAGCTCTTCGGCGAGCGCGCCGACCAGGCGGGCGAAGTAGTCCTTGGTGTGGCCGAGCGACCAGGGGGAGACCGCACCCTCGTCGAGGGACTTCTCCTCGTCCGGGATGATCAGCTCGGGGTCGACCTCCATGCGCGTGCCGATGCCCGTGCAGTCGGGGCAGGCGCCGAAGGGCGAGTTGAAGGAGAAGGAGCGCGGCTCCAGCTCCTCGAAGGACAGGTCGTCGTACGGGCAGTACAGGTGCTCCGAGTACATCCGCTCGCGCTCGGGGTCGTCGGCGGCCAGGTCGACGAAGTCGAGCACCACCATGCCGCCGGCCAGCCCGAGCGCGGTCTCCACCGAGTCGGTGAGGCGGCGCTTGGCGGAGTCCTTCACGGTGAGGCGGTCGATGACCACCTCGATGGTGTGCTTCTCCTGCTTCTTGAGCTTGGGCGGCTCGGAGAGCTGGATCGTCTCGCCGTCCACGCGCGCGCGGCTGTAGCCCTTGGTCTGGAGGTCGGCGAAGAGGTCGACGAACTCGCCCTTGCGCTCGCGCACCAGCGGCGAGAGCACCTGGAAGCGGCTGCCCTCCGGCAGTTCGAGCACCTTGTCGACAATGGCCTGCGGCGACTGGCGGGTGATCGGCCGGCGGCACTCGGGGCAGTGCGGCTTGCCGATGCGCGCGAAGAGCAGACGCAGGTAGTCGTAGACCTCGGTGATGGTGCCGACCGTCGAGCGCGGGTTGCGCGAGGTCGACTTCTGGTCGATGGAGACCGCGGGCGACAGACCTTCGATGAAGTCGACGTCCGGCTTGTCCATCTGGCCGAGGAACTGGCGGGCGTACGAGGAGAGCGACTCGACGTAGCGGCGCTGCCCCTCGGCGAAGATCGTGTCGAACGCGAGGGACGACTTGCCCGACCCCGAGAGCCCGGTGAAGACGATGAGGGAGTCGCGCGGGAGGTCGAGCGAGACGTTCTTGAGATTGTGCTCGCGCGCGCCACGGACGATGAGACGGTCGGCCACGCCGGTCCGCACCTTTCTTGAAGAGAAGCAGGGGGCGGAGCCCCCGTCTCAGACTATGGGGGGGCCGCCAGGGCGATGGATCGTTTTACATCCAAGGATGCCTGATGCCACCGACGAGCCTATAGCACGCGCATTCGATTTACGGACTCGTCCAAGCGGCTTCACCCGAATGAGTGGCGGGACTATCGTCGGCGCCATGATTGATCATGCGCACGACCTGGCATCCGTACGGGAAGCCACCGACCGGCTGCTCACCGCAGCCGCCGAACTGGACAACGCGGCAGTCGCCGGGCCGTCACGGCTGCCGGGCTGGAGCCGCGGGCACGTGCTCGCCCATGTCGCCCGCAACGCGGACGCGCTCGTCAACGTGCTCGCAGGCCGCTCCATGTACGAGAGCGCCGAGGCCCGGGACGCCGACATCGCGCGCGATGCGGCGCGCCCGCTCGACGCCCACCTCGCCGACCTGCGTGAGAGCGCGGCCCGCTTCCAGGAGGAGGGCGCCCGGCCCGCCGACTGGGCCCGTACGGTCGAGCTCCGCAACGGCGTCCTCGACCAGGCCGCCCGCATCCCCTTCAGGCGGCTGATCGAGGTCGAGCTGCACCATGTCGACCTGGGCGTCGGCTACGAGCTGGAGGACCTGCCGGACGAGTTCGTCCGGCGTGAGATCCAGTTCCTGGCCGACCGCTTCTCGGGGAACGCCTCGGTCCCACCGGTCACCCTCACCGGCAACAACGGCCACACCCTGCGCACCGGCGGCACGGAGGGCGTCCCGGTGACCGTCGGCGGCCCCGCATGGGACCTGCTGGGCTGGCTCGCGGGCCGCAGGGACGGCGCCGCCCTGGAGGCCTCGGGCGGCCCGCTGCCCGCCCTGCCGCCCCTGTAGGCCCGGCGTTACGCTGAGCCCATGACGTACAGCGGAGCGGTGAAGGTCGGCGGTCCGGCGGATGTGCACGAGCTCGGGGATCTGATGATCTCCAAGGTCGCGGTCGGCCCGATGGACAACAACGCGTATCTGCTGCGCTGCCGGACCACCGGCGAGCAGCTGCTGATCGACGCGGCGGCCGAGCCCTCCACCCTCCTGACGCTTATCGGTGACGACGGCATCAAGTCCGTCGTCACCACCCACCGCCACGGCGACCACTGGCAGGCGCTCGCCGAGGTCGTCGCCGCCACCGGCGCGACGACCTACGCGGGCCGCTACGACGCCGAGGGCATCCCCGTGCCGACCGACGTCCCCGTCGAAGACGGGGACACGATCCGCGTCGGCCGGGTCGAGCTGACCGCCCGCCGCCTGGTCGGCCACACCCCGGGCTCGATCGCGCTGTTCTACGACGACCCGCACGGCCACCCGCACCTGTTCACCGGCGACTGCCTGTTCCCGGGCGGGGTCGGCAACACCCACAAGGACCCGCAGGCCTTCGCCAGCCTCATCCACGACGTGGAGACCAAGCTCTTCGCGGTCCTGCCGGACGAGACCTGGGTGTACCCGGGCCACGGCAACGACACCACGCTCGGCGACGAGCGCCCCAAGCTGCCGGAGTGGCACGCGCGCGGCTGGTAGCCCCATCGGGCCGAGCGCTCGTTCGCCGCGCGGGCGTGCTTCCGCACGCCCCCCATAACCGCCCGTAAGCACGGGTAGTTGGCGCGGCATGCGCTTCTCCCCCACCTCTCCCCCCACACACGCACCACCGTCGATGACGCGGCTCGCCGCCGCCTCGCTCGCCGGGACGGCGGTCGAGTTCTACGACTTCTTTGTGTACGGGACGGCCGCCGCGCTGGTCCTGGGCCCGCTCTTCTTCCCGACGTTCTCCCCGCTCGCCGGAACCCTGGCCGCTTTCGGCACTTTCGGGATCGGGTTCATCGCTCGCCCGCTCGGTTCTGTCGTCTTCGGTCATATCGGTGACCGGCACGGACGGCGCCCGGTGCTGTTCCTCTCGCTGCTCCTGACCGGTTTTGCCACGGTCGCCATCGGCTGTGTGCCCTCGTACGCGACGATCGGAGCCGCCGCCCCCGTCCTGCTGCTCGTGCTGCGCTTCCTTCAGGGGCTCGGGCTGGGCGGCGAGTGGGGCGGGGCCGTCCTGCTCACCGTGGAGCACGCGCCCGCGCGGCGCCGGGTCCTGTGGTCGTCCTTTCCGCAGATGGGCCCGTCCCTGGGGTTCCTGCTGGCCAACGGCGTGATGCTGGCGCTCTCGGCGGGGCTGACGGACGCCGAGTTCCGGGCGTGGGGGTGGCGGATCCCGTTCTGGGGGGCGGGGCTGCTCGCGGCGGGCGGGCTGCTGCTGCGCTCCTCCCTCACCGAGACCCCCCAGTTCCAGGAGATCGGCGAACGCGCCCGGCTGCCGCTTGCGGAGGTGCTCCGCGACCACTGGCGGCTGGTGCTGCTGACGGCGGGAGCGCTGTCGGTCGGGTACGCCGTCTTCTACGCGGTGACCACCTGGGCCCTGGCGTACGCCACCGAGCGCCTCGGCGTGAGCCGTACGGTCATGCTCGTCTGCGTCATGGCCGCCGTCGCCGTCAAGGGCGCGCTGACCCCGGTCTCGGCCCTGCTCGCCGACCGGTACGGGCGGCGGCCGCTCTGCCTGGCGGGGTGCACGGCCTGCGCGCTGTGGATGTTCCCGACGGTCGCGCTGCTCCAGACCGGCGAACCGCTGCTCATGTTCGCCGGCATCCTGGGCGCGCTGATCGCGTTCATCACCATGTTCGCGGTGATCGCGGCCTATCTGCCGGAGCTCTACGAGCCCCGGGTGCGCTGCACGGGCGCGGCCGTCGGTTACAACCTGGGCGGGGTGCTGGGCGGCGCGCTGACCCCGGTCGTGGCGACCGCGCTCGCACGGGGCGAGGGGCCGCCGTGGGGCGTGGCGGCATATCTGACCGGGGTCGCGCTGCTGAGCCTCGGCTGTTTCGCTCTCCTGCCGGAGACCCGGCCGGTGCTCGACCCGGCGGAGGCGGCACCGGAGGCGGCGCCCGCCTGACCGCCCCTGGGACGCTACAGGGACTCCGACTCCGCCACGTCGCAGTCCGTGAAGGCGGGCGGCCGCGTCGACAGGGCCGCGAGCTGCTTGGCGAGCTCGGTCGTCTCCGGAGCGTCGCTGTTGGCCATCGCGTCCTCGTACGAGTCGAACTCCACCACCGCCAGATAGCGGTTCGGATTGGCCCGGTCGCGCAGCAGGGTGCGGTGCGAGGGGCCGAGCTTGCGGCCCTCCGCCCGGGCCCTCTCCTCGTACTGGCGGATGAGCTCGCGCATCTCGTCCGCACGCTCGGTCTCGAAGTCGATGATCTGCGCGAACTTCATGGGGTCCTCCTGGTCCGCGGTGCCCCCGCGGACCGGGGGCTCTCCTCGTCCAAGCAAGCACCGGCCGACCGGCACGGCAACTCCGCGCCCGGCCGGCCGGTGCGCGCGCCGGTGCGGTTGCCCCGCGCGCCCCCGGGGGTCAGACCCCGACGCTCTTCTTCTCGGACTCCTCGTCCGCCGTCTGCTGCTTGGCGGCCATCAGGCTGGTGATCGTGGTGACGACCAGCACACCGCAGATGACGGCGAGCGAGAGGGGGATGGAGATCTCGGGGACGTTCACCCCGTTCTCGTGCAGGGCGTGCAGCACCAGCTTCACGCCGATGAAGCCGAGGATCACCGAGAGGCCGTAGCTGAGGTGGACCAGCTTCTTGAGCAGTCCGCCGATGAGGAAGTACAGCTGGCGCAGGCCCATCAGCGCGAAGGCGTTGGCGGTGAAGACGATGTACGGGTCCTGGGTCAGGCCGAAGATCGCGGGGATCGAGTCCATCGCGAACAGCACGTCGGTCATGCCGATGGCCAGCATGACGACGAGCAGTGGCGTCATGACCTTCTTGCCGTGCTCCTGGATGAAGAGCTTGGTGCCGTGGTACCGGTCGGCGACGCCGAACCGCTTCTCGATGGACCTGAGGAGGCGGTTCTCCTCGAACTCCTCTTCCTCGTCGTCGGAGCGCGCCTCCTGGATGAGCTTCCAGGCGGTGTAGATCAGGAAGGCGCCGAAGAGGTAGAAGACCCAGGAGAAGCTGGCGATGATGGCGGCGCCGGCCGCGATGAATACCGCCCGCAGCACCAGGGCTATCAGCACACCGAAGAGCAGCACGCGCTGCTGGAGGTGGGTCGGTACCGAGAACTTCGCCATGATCAGGATGAAGACGAAGAGGTTGTCGACGGAGAGCGACTTCTCGGTGATGAAGCCCGCGAAGAACTCGCCGGACGCCTTGCTGTCGCCGAAGACCAGCAGGCCGGCGCCGAAGAGCGCGGCGAGCACGACCCAGACGACCGTCCAGATTCCGGCTTCCTTGACCGACACGTCATGGGGCTTGCGCCCGATGAAGAAGTCGGCCGCGATCAGGGCGCACAGACCGAGAATGGTCAGCACCCAAAGGGTCAGGGAAACGTCCACAGTGCCTCCGGCTTCGTACCGCTACAGATCAGCGTCGTCGCTGCCGGAGGTCTCCTCCACCCGGGCACATCACGTGCCCTGGGCCGACGCCCCGGAACCGGTCACTTCGGTCCGTATTGACGGGAACGCCGCAGTCGGGAGTACTCCCCTCCGCACCAAGAACCCTACCCCAATCGCCAAGAGAAGGTAAAGGGAAGGGTAAAGAAGAACCAAGACCGTCAATGGGTGAGGGAGTACGGGACGGGCGCGCGCCGGATCGCGCGCGCCCGGGCGGCGGTCAGCGCGGCCAGGCGCGCCGCGCGTCCGCGACCTGGCCGAGCACCTGCCCCAGGATCGCGCTGCCGGGCGGGACCAGCGGCGGCTCGTACGTCCACGCGTGCCCCACCCACGGATCGGCCAGGTGGTCGTCCGGGACCGGTGTGAGCCGCAGCAGCGAGCGCCACAGCGGCTGCAGCACCGGCCCGTACGCACTGGCGTCCTCACGGTCCGCGACCATCAGCAGATGGACCCCGACCGACGGGCCCTCGTCCGCGAGATAGCGCAGCTGGTTGACCGCGCGGTCGTCGAAACCGTGCGGGAAGTCGTTGACGATCAGGAGCTGCTCGGCGGTGTCCATGCCGGGCGGCAGCGCGTCCGCCCCGGCGCCGCCCCGCGCGGCCATCTGGAGCAGGTCGACGCGCTGGGTGAGCCGGGCGAGCGCGTCCGCCACTCCCGCGGCGCCGGCCGCGGGCGGCTCGCCGAGCGCCCCCGACCGCGTCAGGGGCGCGAAGGCCCCGGCCGCCGCCCCCGCCGGGTCCACGACGTGCACGGCGAACTCGTGCGCCGGGTACACCGCGAGCAGCCGGGCCGCCAGCGCCACCGCGGTCTCCACGGCGAGCCGCTTGACCTGCTCGGCGTCCATGAAGGCGGCGGCCTCGGAGGCCGAGCGCCCGGAGTCGATCCACAGCCCGCGCTCCAGCGGCAGCCGCACCAGCATCGGAATCCGCAGCTCCGGCCGCTCCGGCAGCCGCAGGTCGCCGACACGCAGGGCCATCGGGATCTCCATCGGCACCCGGTAGGCGTGCCAGACGGGGTTGTCCCAGCGGGCGTAGGCGGGCGGCAGGGCGGGCTCGACGACCTCGGACTCGGCGGTCAGCTGCGCGAGGTCCCGGTCGAAGGCCTCGCGCGCGCGGTCGACCAGCTGCTCGCGCCGGACCGAGGCCTCCTCGCGGGCCTGGTCGCCGGTGGAGCCGATCCGGCTGCGCGGATCCGCGAGGGCCCGGTCGAGCTCCTGCTCCATCCGCGAGTCCGCGAAGTCGACGGCGCTGCGGTACGAGGCGGTGGTGCGGGCCAGGTCCTCGAACATGCCCCACACCTGGTTGTAGAGCCGCTCGTCCATGGACCAGCCGGTGGCGTCGCCCGCCACGGGGGACGGCGGCTCGCCGGGGGCGGCGGGCGGCGCGGTGGGAGGGGGCAGCGGGGGCGCGGTGGTCGTGCGGCGCGGGTGAGCGTAGTCGATGGGCCCGCTGTCCGTCAGGGGCTGCTGGGCGGCCTCGGGCGGGGGTGCGGCGCCCGCAGGACCGGCGTCGCTCCCACCGGTGCCGGGCGCGCCGGCCCGTACCCGCGCCTCGTCGGACGTACGGGGCGGGGGCGCCGCGACCGAGCGGGAGGCGCCCAGGGCGACCGCGTCCAGGATGACGGCGGCCAGCTCACGGGCCTGCGGCAGGCCCTGGTCGACCAGCATGTCGGCGAGGCCGCCCGCGTAGCCCTGGCCGATCGCGCGGACCTTCCAGGCGCCGCCTCGCAGATAGAGCTCCAGGGCGACGACCGCCGACTCCGCGTCCAGGCCGGTGATCGTGTAGCTGGCGACCTCGGTGCCGTCCAGGCCGGTGACGGCCACGAAGGGCGCGGCGACGGCGGCGAACCGGCTCGGGCCCGCCGCCCCGGGCGGCAGCGCGAGCAGCACGCTCACCCGGTGCACGTCCTGGGGCAGCGCTTCCAGGTCCACGGCGAGGCGGTGGTCGGCGGCGGCCTGCCGGGAGACCTCCAGGCCCGGCAGCGTGGGCGCGCCGGGGTGGGCCACCCACTCCGTCCCGCGCACCGTGCCGCTCTCGTCTCCCAGGGTGGCGCCGGCGACGATCGGTGTGCCGGCCGACACCCGGATCTCCATTCGGGTCTGGGGCAGGGGGTGGTTCTGTCCCCGTACCAGCTCGGCCGTCATGGCTCTGTCCCCTCGTCGAGTTGCCGGTGGCGCACGGTGGTGCGGGGCAGCTCCCGGCGGCCTGGCCTCCGGGAGCTGCGGTTACGGCCGTGATGGCCGGTGGTGCCTGCGTACGGCCGTGTCTACAGGTGCGGCAGGATCGCCGGCATCAGGTCCTGGAACGTACGGCCGTTGGACGGGTTGCCGATGGCGGTCATCTGCCAGCCCGCGCCCGCGCGGTGCACCTTGGCCATGATCTGCGCCGTGTACTGACCGCCGCCGTCCAGCGTGTAGCGCGCCAGCTCCTGGCCGTTGGTCTCGTCGACGATGCGGCAGAACGCGTTCTGCACTTCCTGGAACGTCTGGCCGGTGAACGAGTTCACCGTGAAGACGATCTGGTCGATGTGGACCGGGACGCGCTGGAGGTCGACGAGGATCGACTCGTCGTCGCCGCCCTGGCCCGCGCCGCCCACCACGTTGTCTCCGGTGTGCCGGACCGAGCCGTCGTCACTGACGAGGTGGCGGAAGAACACCACGTCCACGGGCTGCTTGTCGGCGAAGAGCACCGCCGAGGCGTCCAGGTCGATCTCCCGGGTGCGCGAGCCGAACAGGCCGCGGCGCGGCGCCGCCTGCCAACCGAGCCCCATCCGCACCGCGGTCAGGGTGCCGCCACCCTGCTTCTCCAGGCTGATGGCCTGGCCCTTGGTCAGATTGACCGTCACGCGCTGTCCCCTCTCCGCATTTCTTACGTTCTCGGCCCGACCCTACGCAGTGGCGCGATGTGCGCCACCGCGCAGGGCGGATTTGTGTCGGTCTTGCAACACAGCGGGTGGCGGACCGTCAGGCCTGACCCGCCTCCCTCATCTGCCGCAACTCCTTCTTCAGCTCCCCGACTTCGTCGCGCAACCTGGCGGCGATCTCGAACTGCAGCTCGGCGGCGGCGGCCCGCATCCGGTCGGTCATCTCCTCGATCTGCTCGGCGAGTTCGGCGGCCGGGCGGTCGGTGAGGACCTCGCCGCCCTTGCCCGCCTTCGCCTTCGACTTCGCCGCCTTGGCACCGAGCGCGGGGACCGGCGCCTTGGCGCCCTTGCCGTCCTTCGCCTTGCGGTAGCCGGAGCCGAGCAACTGCTCGGTGTCGACCTCCTCGCGCGCGATGGTCGCGACGATGTCGTTGATCTTCTTCCGCAGCGGCTGCGGGTCGATCCCGCGCTCCTTGTTGTACGCGACCTGCTTCTCCCGGCGGCGGTTGGTCTCCTCGATGGCCTTCTCCATCGACGGGGTGATCCTGTCGGCGTACATATGGACCTGGCCGGAGACGTTGCGCGCCGCGCGGCCGATGGTCTGGATCAGCGACGTGCCCGAGCGGAGGAAGCCCTCCTTGTCGGCGTCGAGGATCGCGACCAGCGACACCTCGGGCAGGTCCAGACCCTCGCGGAGCAGGTTGATGCCGACCAGCACGTCGAACTCGCCCGCCCGCAGCTCCCGCAGCAGCTCGACCCGGCGCAGGGTGTCGACGTCGCTGTGCAGGTACCGCACCTGGATGCCCATCTCCAGGAAGTAGTCGGTCAGGTCCTCGGCCATCTTCTTGGTGAGGGTGGTGACCAGGACGCGCTCGTCCTTCTCGGTGCGCTTGCGGATCTCGTGCACCAGGTCGTCGATCTGCCCCTCGGTGGGCTTGACGACGACCTCCGGGTCGACCAGGCCGGTGGGGCGGATGATCTGCTCCACGAAGCCGTCGCCGCGCGACAGCTCGTACTTGCCGGGCGTCGCCGAGAGGTAGACGGTCTGGTCGACGCGGCCCAGGAACTCCTCCCACTTCAGCGGCCGGTTGTCCATCGCGGACGGCAGCCGGAAGCCGTGGTCGACCAGCGTGCGCTTGCGGGAGGCGTCCCCCTCGTACATCGCGCCGATCTGGGGGACGGTCACGTGCGACTCGTCGAGGACGAGCAGGAAGTCGTCCGGGAAGTAGTCGAGCAGCGTGTTGGGCGCGGTGCCGGGCTCGCGGCCGTCGAAGTGCATCGAATAGTTCTCGACGCCCGAGCAGCTGCCGATCTGGCGCAGCATCTCGATGTCGTACGTGGTGCGCATCCGCAGCCGCTGGGCCTCCAGGAGCTTGCCCTGCTTGTCCAGCTCGGCCAGGCGCTGCTCCAGCTCCTGCTCGATGCCGGTGACCGCCTTCTCCATGCGCTCCGGGCCGGCCACATAGTGGCTGGCGGGGAAGACGTAGAGCTCCCGGTCCTCGCTGATGATCTCGCCGGTGAGCGGGTGGAGCGTGGACAGCGCCTCGATCTCGTCGCCGAACATCTCGATCCGGACGGCCAGCTCCTCGTAGACCGGGAAGATCTCGATGGTGTCGCCGCGGACCCGGAACGTGCCGCGCGAGAAGGCCACGTCGTTGCGCGTGTACTGGATGTCGACGAAGCGGCGCAGCAGCTGGTCGCGGTCGATCTCCTCGCCGACCTTCAGCGGCACCATCCGGTCGACGTACTCCTGCGGCGTGCCCAGGCCGTAGATGCACGAGACGGAGGCCACGACGATCACGTCACGGCGGGTCAGCAGCGAGTTCGTCGCCGAGTGGCGCAGCCGCTCGACCTCCTCGTTGATCGAGGAGTCCTTCTCGATGTACGTGTCCGACTGCGGGACGTACGCCTCGGGCTGGTAGTAGTCGTAGTACGACACGAAGTACTCGACGGCGTTGTTGGGCAGGAGCTCGCGGAACTCGTTCGCCAGCTGGGCCGCCAGCGTCTTGTTCGGCGCCATGACGAGCGTGGGGCGCTGGAGCTTCTCGATCATCCAGGCAGTCGTCGCCGACTTTCCGGTGCCGGTCGCACCCAGCAGGACGACATCCTTCTCCCCTGCGCGGATGCGCCGCTCCAGCTCGGCGATGGCCGCCGGCTGGTCGCCGCTGGGCTGGTAGGGGCTGACGACCTCGAAAGGCGCCACCGTACGTTCGATCTTGGAAACGGGCCGCATGGAACCACCGTACGACCCCCCACTGACAGTCGGGCGCGATCGGCCCCGGCGCGGGCTCGTCCGGCCCCCGGGTCACCAGTCGTGCGGCGACGAGGAGCCCTCGCCCGGCCGGTGCGGGGCGGCCCACTCGGTCCGGTCCGGGAACGACGGCAGATGGCGGGGGACGGGCGCCGGGCGGGGCGGCCGCTTCTCCCACTCGGGCTTGCCCATCACCACGAGCGGGTCGAACATCACGACGACGCCCGCGAGCACAAGGAAGGCGACCGGGCCGATGAGCATCGGCGCGAGCACGGTGGCGGAGGAGTCCCCGGCGGCGGTGCCCGCGCCGTCGTGCAGATGGACGCTGAGCGCGGCCATCCCCGTGTAGTGCATGCCGCTCACGGCGAGGCCCATGACGACGCTGGCGCCGAGGCTGGCCAGGAAGCCGTTGACCGAGACGGCCGCCCAGAGGGCGGCGGTGGCCGCGACGACCGCGATCACCACGGAGAGGCTGACGGTGAGGGTGTTGTACGCGAACTCGCCGCGCAGTCGAATTCCGGCCATCCCGAGGTAGTGCATCGACGCCACGCCGAGCCCGGTGATGGTCCCGCCGGTGACCAGGGCCAGGGGTGTGGCCCCCCGGTAACCGACGATGAAGATGCCGATCCCGACCATGACGACGGCCAGGCCCAGGCTGGCGAACGTGATCGGCCGGTCGTAGCTCAGCACCTCCTGGCGGACCGTGAACCCCATCATCGCGATGAAGTGCATGGTCCATATCCCGGAGCCTATGGAGGTGGCGCCGAGCGCCAGCCAGAGCGCTCTGAAGGGCCGGTCGGCCCGCAGTGACCTGGCCGTACAGCGCAGCCCGAGCGCACCGCCCAGACAGGCCATGAGGAACGCCACGACTGGCGTAACGAGGCCGTAGGTGAAGCCGTCGACCGTCCCGTGCATATGCGTGTGCCCTTCACCCCGTACCGACTACCGACTGAAGAGGCCCACTGCTGACGCGGAGGCCCTGGTTCGGGGCGACATTAAGGCTCGCCGAGCGACAGGCAAACATTTTCACGCCAATTTGTCGACACCCCGGACCCGGGGGGTCCGTTTCCGACGGTTCGGAGAGCGTGGCCGGGCCCGTCCGATGGGCGGCGACCGGAGCTCCGGTGACCGGACGGACCGGCGCCCGCAGCCCGCCCGGCGGGCGTTGTCAGTGGCGGGTCGTACGGTGGCGACATGAACAGCGACGAGCAGTTCGAGCGGGCCTCGCGGGGGCCGGAGCGGGTGGTGTGGGCGGTCGTCGGCAGCGACATCGGCCCCCTGCTGCTCGCCGCGACCGACCAGGGGCTGGTGAACGTGGTCTTCCACGCCCGGGAGGCGGTCCGGGACAAGGCGCTGCGCGGCCTGGCGTCCCGGCTGGGGGCCGAGCCGGTCCCGGCCGGCCCCGGCGGCACGGGACCGCTGGCCGAGCCCATACGCCAGCTGGAGGCGTACTTCGCGGGTGACCTGCGCGCGTTCGAGCTGCCGCTGGACTGGTCGCTGTCCTCCGGCTTCAACCGCCAGGTGCTCCGCGAGCTGGAGGCGACGGTTCCGTACGGGACGGTGGTGGGGTACGGCGACCTCGCCGACCGGGTCGGCCAGCCCCGGGCGGCGCAGGCGGTGGGCGCCGCGATGGGGTCCAACCCGCTGCCGGTCGTGGTGCCCTGCCACCGGGTGGTGGAGAGCGACGGCGGGCTCGGCGGGTTCGGCGGCGGCCTGGAGACCAAGCGGCAGCTGCTCGCCCTGGAAGGGGTGCTCCCGCAGCCGCTGTTCTGAGTGCTCCAGGCCCGGCCGGGCGCTGGGGGCGCTAGAGGCTGATGTGGTACGCCTTGCGCAGCGTCTCGTGCACGGTCCACGTCGTCCGGTCGCCCTCGCGCAGCACGCACGCGTCGCCGGGGCCGAGCTCCAGGGTGTCGCCGCCCGCCACCTCGACGGTCGCGCGCCCGCTGACCACCACGAAGAGCTCATTGGCCTCGGTGTCGGTCACCACGCCGGGAGTGATCTGCCAGATGCCGCGCACCTGCTTGCCGTCGGGCGACTCCCAGAGCACCTTGCCGGTGACCTCGGGGGCGCCCGAGACGATCTGGCCGGGGTCCAGGGGCTCGGGCTCCAGCTCGGCGTCCGGGATGTGGACAACGAACGAGGCCGGTGCGGCCGCGACAACGGAGGGGGTCTCGATGTGATCATTGGTCGTCATGGCGCGCCAATCTAGCCATGTCCTTCGACGTCCTCGACGCCGCCTCTGGCCGGAGCCGCCGAACGGGAGCAGACTCCCCGTGAGTGGGTCGCGGGGGCGGGCCCCGTAGGCCTCGCGGCCGCCGCCTCCGCGCGCCTCGCACAGGTGATCGCAGGAGAGACGTTTACGCGGTGCGCGGGCGCGCCAGGGATGGTGCATGTCCTACGACGACGTACTCAAGGTGTCCGAAGAGGTGCGCGAGGCCCTGGCCGAGGGGCGTCCCGTGGTCGCTCTGGAGTCCACGATCATCGCGCACGGACTGCCGCGCCCGCGCAATCTGCGGGTGGCGACGGAGCTGGAGGAGCTGGTACGGGCCGGGGGCGCCGTCCCCGCCACGGTCGCGGTCCTGGACGGGCGGCCCCATGTCGGCCTGGACAAGGACCAGTTGGAGCGCGTCGCGGGCGGTGGGCTGCGCAAGCTCGGCCACCGCGATCTGCCGATGGCGCTCGCCACGGGCGCGAGCGGGGCCACCACCGTCTCCGCGACCGCGTATCTGGCCCACTGGGCGGACATCCGCGTCTTCGCCACCGGCGGGCTCGGCGGCGTCCACCGGGGCTGGACCGAGACCCAGGACGAGTCGGCGGACCTGCGGCTCCTCGCCCGGACGCCGGTCGCGGTGGTGTGCGCGGGAGTGAAGTCGATCCTCGACGTACCGGCGACGCTGCAACGGCTGGAGACGCTGGGCATCGGGGTGGTCGGCTACGGAACGGACCGCTTCCCCGGGTTCTATCTGGCCGACTCCGGCGAGCCGGTCGACTGGACGGTGCGGACGCCTGAGGAGGCCGCCGACGTGCTGCGGTCCCATGACGCGATCGGCCCCGACTCGGCGCTGATCGTGGCCAATCCGGTGCCGGAGGCCGAACAGCTCGACCCCGAGCTGCACGACCGGGTGCTGGCCGAGGCCCTGGCCGCGTGCCGGGAGCAGGGGATCACGGGCCAGGCCGTCACCCCCTTCCTGCTCGACCATCTGGTGCGGCACACCGGCGGGGCGTCCCTGGAGGCGAACGTGGCGGCGGTGCGCGGCAATGTACGCCTTGCGGCGGCGATCGCGGCGGCGCTGTGACCGACGCGCCCGCCGGGACGGGGCAGGGCGCAGCGGCCCCCGCGGCCGGTGCGCCCCGCGGCCTCCTGGTCGTCGGGGACGTGGTGACCGACGTCGTCGCCCGGTATCGGGGGCCGCTGGCGCCCGCCACGGACACGGCGGCCGAGATCCGTACGGTCCCGGGCGGGGCGGGGGCCAACGCGGCCTGCTGGGCGGCCCGTTCGGGTTGCGCGGACGTACGCGTCCTGGGGCGGGTCGGGAGCGACGCGCTGGCCTGGCACGAGCGCCGGCTGCGGCGCGCGGGCGTACGGCCGCTGCTGGTCCCGGACCCGGCGGCGCCCACCGCCACCGTCGTCTCCCTGGTCGACACCGCGACCGCCGAGCGCACCTTCCTCACCGACAGCGGCGCCGTGCTGCGCATATCCCCGGCCGACTGGAACCCGGCGTTCCTGGACGGCGTCGGCCGGCTGCACCTCTCCGGTTATCTGTTCTTCGCCGACACAAGCCGTGAACTGGCCCTCGCCGCCTGCCGTTCGGCGCTGGACGCCGGGGTTCCGGTGAGCCTGGACCCCGCGTCGGCGGCGTTCCTGGCCGAGCTGGGCGTCGAGCGGTTCCTGGCGGCGGCCAAGGGCGTGGAGGTGCTACTGCCCAACGCCGACGAGGCGCGGCTGCTCACCGGGCTTGCCGAACCGGCGGGGGCGGCGGCGGAGTTGAGCCGTAGGTTCCCGCTGGTCGCGGTCACGCTTGGGGCGGCCGGGGCGCTGGTGGCGGTGGCCGGTGAGGTCGTCGACCGGGTGGCGGCCCCGCCGCCGGGCGCGGCCGCCGTCGACTCGACGGGCGCGGGCGACGCGTTCACCGGCGGCTTCCTCGCCGCCCTCCTCGCGGGTGCGGACCCGGCCGGTGCGGCGGCGGCCGGCTGCCGGGCGGGCGCGGAGGCGGTGACGGTGGTGGGCGGACGGCCGCCCGTACCCGACTGATCCCCTAGCGGGCCATGCCGTTCCACGCCGGATGCCTGGGGTCGTCGGCACGCACGACCACGTCGGCGGCCTCGGCGGGCCGCACCTCGTCCTCGTACCGCTCGAACGCCGGGAGCGTCCACCGGGCGCCGTCCTCCGTGCGCCGCCGCAGCGCGCCCGGCGAGAGACGGACGTGGACGGTGAGGTCGAAGGGGAACCAGCGCCCCAGGAGCAACGGCCCGTGCACCAGCAGCACTCCTCCCTTCGGGAGGAGCCGGTACTCGCTCCGGGTCGCCCGGTCCGTCACCGGGTCCCAGAGGTCGGGCAGCACCCGACCGCTGCCCCCGGCCTCCAGCGGATCGAACACCTCCCGCCAGAGCGCCGCGGTGTCGAACCAGCCGTCGAAGTACGTGTCCGGGTCCTCGCGGCCGTACTCGTAACGCAGCGAGGCGGGCCGCAGGAAGCCCTCCGTGGACAGGACGAGCACCGACCGCCCCCGTACGCGCAGCGCCTCGGCGAGCGACCGCGCCAGCTCACCGGGACGGGCCGCGGGCGCCCCGTCGACGCCGACGCGCAGCCAGGGAACGTCGCCCTCGGCCTGCGCGTCAACGGCCCTTTCCGCCAGGGCCTCGGTCAGCCGTTCCCACGTGATCGCTTCAAGTCGCACGCCTCCATGATGCGGGCTGCTCCGGCGGGTGCGGCGGCAGCCCCGGAGGGTACAGAGACGTTCCGTACAGCCAGGCCGTACGGCGGACGGTCACTCGCCCCGCAGTGCCGCCGCGACGGGCCCCTCGCCCGTCACCTCGATCCGCCCGGCCTTGACGCCCTCCTCGACCGTCAGCCTGCCTCCCGCGAGTGCGCGGCAGGTGTCGGCGTCCATCGCGAGCCGGGCGTCGGCGTCCGGCGCGGGCCCGTCCCCGTACACCGCGCCGCCGTCGCCTTCGTCCCCGCCGGTCCGGACGTGGAACTCGCCCTCGTCCAGGCGTACGTCGAGGACCGCCGGGGCGTACGGAAGGCGGCGCAGCAGCGGGATCAGCGGGATCGCGAACCAGTGCGCGCGCACGGCGTCGGTGGGCCGCCGCTCGGCGAGCTCCGGCGCACCCCACGCCGCGAGGGCGGTCAGCACGGGCAGCAACTCGCGTCCGCGCGCAGTCAGTTCGTACACCGTCGCGGCCGCGGGCGGGGGCAGCTTGCGGCGGGTCGCCAGCTCCTCGCGCTCCATGTCCTTGAGCCGGGAGGCCAGCACGTCCGTGGAGACGCCCGGCAGATCTGCGTGCAGATCCGTATAACGACGCGGTCCGGCGAGGAGTTCCCGGACGATCAGCAGCGTCCACCGGTCCCCGACGGCATCGAGGGCGCGGGCAGCGGCGCAGTACTGGTCGTAACTTCGACGGCGTGGCTGACGTGGCATACAACGCAGTCTAGACAACATGTTGGACTTTCCAAGCTCCAACTTGGTAAAACCAAGTGACGCAGGACAGGCGAGTCACACCAGAGGGATCTGGGCAACGCGGGAGGGCCACGGCATGGAGTTCCGGCAGTCGAGCAAGCTGAGCGAGGTCTGTTACGAGATCCGCGGCCCGGTGATCGAGCACGCCAACGCGCTGGAGGAGGCGGGCCACAGCGTGCTGCGCCTCAACACCGGCAACCCGGCACTCTTCGGCTTCGAGGCGCCGGAGGAGATCCTCCAGGACATGATCCGGATGCTCCCGCAGGCCCACGGCTACACGGATTCGCGCGGCATCCTCTCGGCCCGCCGCGCCGTCGCCCAGCGCTACCAGGCGATGGGCCTGCCGGACGTCTCCGTCGATGACGTCTTCCTCGGCAACGGCGTCTCCGAGCTGGTCTCCATGGCCGTGCAGGCACTGCTCGAAGACGGCGACGAAGTCCTCGTCCCCGCGCCCGACTTCCCCCTCTGGACCGCCGTCACCACGCTCGCGGGCGGCAAGGCCGTGCACTACATCTGCGACGAGTCGGCCGACTGGTACCCGGACCTCGACGACATGGCGTCGAAGATCACCGACCGCACCAAGGCCGTCGTCATCATCAACCCCAACAACCCCACGGGTGCGGTGTATCCGAAGGAGGTCCTTGAGGGCATCCTCGACCTGGCCCGACGCCACCAGCTGATGGTGTTCGCGGACGAGATCTACGACCAGATCGTCTACGACGACGCCGTCGCCCACACCGCCGCCGCCCTCGCCCCCGACCTGGTCGTCCTCACCTTCAGCGGGCTGTCGAAGACATACCGCGTGGCGGGATTCCGCTCCGGCTGGCTGGTCGTCAGCGGCCCCCAGCAGCACGCCAAGAACTACCTGGAGGGGCTGACCATGCTCGCCTCCATGCGGCTGTGCCCCAACGCGCCCGCCCAGTACGCCATCCAGGCCGCGCTCGGCGGACGCCAGTCCATCAAGGAGCTGACCGCGCCGGGCGGACGGCTGTACGAGCAGCGCAACCGGGCCTGGGAGAAGCTGAACGAGATCCCGGGCGTGTCCTGCGTGAAGCCGAAGGGCGCGCTGTACGCGTTCCCCCGGATCGATCCCAAGGTTCACCCGATCGAAGACGACGAGAGGTTCGTGCTTGACCTGCTGCTGCGGGAGAAGATCCAGGTGGTCCAGGGCACGGGCTTCAACTGGCCGCGCCCGGACCACTTCCGGATCCTGACGCTGCCGCACGCGGACGACCTGGACGCGGCGATCAGCCGGATCGGGCGGTTCCTGAGCGGGTACCGGCAGTAGTCCGGAACCGGGTGCGCAGCGCGGGCGCCCGAGGTCCGTGGCCCGCGTACGCGGTTTACCCGAACGCGCATCGCGGGATCGGGAGAGTGGGGGAAACGGGAGAGGGAGGCGCCCCATTCTCGTCATCGAACCCAGACGCCATCACCGCTGCGCCGAGTGCGACCGAGGTCCCCTCCCCCGGCTGGTCCTGGACACGGGCGCCCCGCGCTGTCTGGACTGCGCCGATCTCGGACACCTCGTGTTCCTGCCTCGTGGCGACACGGCCCTGACGCGCCGCGCCCGCGAGGAGAGCACGTTCTCGGCCGTCGTGATCCGTTTCCACCGCCGCCGGCACCGGTACGAACGCCAAGGCGTGCTCGTCGAGGAGGCGGCGCTCGCCGTCGCCGAGGAGCGCTGTCTGGCCGACGCGGAGGCACGCGCGCGCCGCCGTGCCCGCGACGCGCTCCGGCGGGCCGCCGAGGACGTCCGTTTCACCGCGGCGCTGGAGGCCGAGATCCTGCGCCTGTTCCCGGGCTGCCCGCCCGAACGGGCCCATGACGTCGCGGTCCACGCCTCGTTACGCGGCAGCGGGCGCGTGGGCCGCAGCGCGGCGGGCCGCGCCCTGGACGAGGACGCGGTGACGGCGGCGGTCCGCGCGTCCGTACGCCATCTGGACACGCCCTACGACGAGCTCCTGATGGCCCGGGTGCCGCGCAACCGGGCCAGGGCGACGGTGGCGCCGCGGATCGAGGCGGTGCTGGCGGCTTGGGCTGCGGGGCGGGAACGGTGACACCGGCGCGTCGGAGGCGTCACCGCGTGACCGCCTCCACCGGGTCCCGCGCCGGTATCCCCCGCGGCCACCAGTCCTCGCGCCCCGGGTCGGACTCGTACGCGTACCAGAGGCCGTCGCGGCCGTAGCGGAGTTGGGTGGTGGGGGTGGAGAGGTGGTTGCGCCAGGGGCGGAAGCCGGGGTGGCCGGCGGCTGTCAGGGCGGGGCGGGCGCGGTCGAAGGGGCCCGCCGGAGGGTCCCAGGGCGCTTCCAGGACGGCAAGCGCCGCAAGTCCGCCCTGGCGCCAGCCGGCCACCGCGCGGGCCAGATCGGTGGGGGTGCGACCGGTGGCCCGGGACAGGGCGGCGTACAGCGCCCTGGTCGTGGAGGTCACGCCGGAGCCCGGGTGGGCCGCCGCCAGGCGGACCGCGTCCTGCCACGTCGACAGGGACGCGATCGGGTCCTCCCCCGTGGCCAGCAGGGCGTGCGCCCGGGCCGCCGCCTCGGTGGCCAGCAGATCGAGCGCGAGCGGGTCGGGGGCGCCCTGGAGGGTGGGGAAGGCCGGCGGATGGCCCGCGCGCGGCGGGGGCGGGAACGGGGGCGGCAGCTCGGGCCGCGAGGCGGCCCGGACGGCCTCGCGGGCGGCGACCGTGGGGAGTTCGGGCGCGGGAGTCTCCCGCTCCACCGCCATCCGGGCGGTGTTGCGGCGGGTGAGCGCGGCGAGCGTCTCCTGCTCGCCTCGGCCGCGCATCAGCAGGAGGACGAACGGGTCCTCGTCGAGCAGCCGGGCCGTCTGGTAGCAGAGCGCCGCCGCGTGCTTGCACGGATAGCCGTCGTCGGGGCAGGAGCAGTCGGGGACCAGGTCGCCGGAGGCGGGGAGCAGGTCGACCTGGTCGGCGAGGGTGTGCGGCAGGTCCTTGTCGAGCAGCGCCGCGATGTGGGAGGGGTCCTGGGCCGCGGTGTCCAGGAAGTCCTCCCATGCCTGGTCGGGCAGGGTGCGCAGACGCAGCTCCGTGCGATAGGGGCGGGGGCGGGAGCCGTGTACGTACGCGGTGATCCGGCCGGGCGTGACGGTGATCGCGTCGACATGGCCCGCCTCCGCGTACTTTCGGCCACGGGCCAGCCTGGCCGGGTCCAGGGCCAGGTCCTCCAGCGCCTCGACCCAGGCCCCGCCCCACCACGTACCGGTCCGCTCCGAACGGGCGCCCAGGGCCGGGAAGGTGCGGCGGCGGTCGTCGTACCGGGTGGTCGGAAGCGGGCTCATACGGGCCTCCTCTCGCGGGCGGAACGGGGAGTGGGGTGCCCTGTGGAGAACACGGGGCGCCCTGTCGGGGGCGTGGGCGTGGGGAGCCGGTCAGCGTTCATGCTCCCCTCCGCAGGGAGATGAGGTCGGCGAGCTCGCGGTCGGTGAGTTCGGTCAGGGCGCTCTCGCCGGAGCCGAGGACCGCGTCGGCCAGGGCGCGCTTCGCGGCGAGCATCTCCGCGATGCGGTCCTCCACGGTGCCTTCGGCGATCAGCCGGTGGACCTGCACCGGCTGGGTCTGGCCGATGCGGTACGCGCGGTCGGTGGCCTGTTCCTCCACGGCCGGGTTCCACCAGCGGTCGTAGTGGACGACGTGGCCCGCCCGGGTGAGGTTGAGGCCGGTGCCGGCCGCCTTCAGGGACAGGAGGAAGACGGGGACCTCACCGGACTGGAACGCGTCCACCAGACGGTCCCGCTCCGCCACCGGCGTTCCTCCGTGCAGGAGTTGGGAGGGGACTCCGCGCGCGGTGAGGTGCGCGGAGAGCAGCCGGGCCATCGACACGTACTGGGTGAAGACGAGGACCGAGCCGTCCTCCGCCAGGATCGTGTCGAGCAGTTCGTCGAGGAGGGTGAGCTTGCCGGAGCGGGCGTGCAGCCGGGGCGCGGTCTCCTTCAGAAACTGCGCCGGGTGGTTGCAGATCTGCTTCAGAGCCGTCAGGAGCTTCATGATCAGGGCGCGGCGGGCGATGCCCTCGGCGGCCTCGACTCCGGCCATGGCCTCCCGGACGACCGCCTCGTAGAGCGAGGCCTGTTCGCGGGTGAGCGGGACCGGGTGGTCGGTCTCCGTCTTGGGCGGCAGCTCGGGCACGATGCCCGGGTCGGACTTCTTCCTCCGAAGGAGGAAGGGGCGAACCAGCCGGGCCAGGCGCTCGGCCGCCTGCGCGTCCTCGCCGTTCTCCACGGCCCGCGCGTGGCGGGCGCGGAACGACTTGAGCGGGCCGAGCAGCCCGGGCGTCGTCCAGTCGAGCAGGGCCCACAGCTCGGAGAGGTTGTTCTCGACCGGGGTGCCGGTGAGCGCGATCCGCGCGGGCGCGGGGACGGTGCGCAGGGCCTTCGCCGTCGCCGAGAACGGGTTCTTGACGTGTTGGGCCTCGTCCGCGACAACCATCCCCCAGGTGTGCGCGGCCAGCTGGGGGGCGCTGCCGCGCATCGTGCCGTACGTGGTGAGGACGAAGCCGCCCGCCATGTCCGCCAGGCTGCGGTCGCTGCCGTGGAAGCGCCGCACGGGAACCCCGGGCGCGAACCGGGCGATCTCGCGCTGCCAGTTGCCGAGCAGCGAGGCCGGGCACACCACCAGCGTCGGCTCGGACCGCGCGCGGCGCAGATGGAGGGCGATCACGGTGATCGTCTTGCCCAGGCCCATGTCGTCCGCGAGGCAGCCGCCGAGGCCGAGCGAGGTCATCAGGTCCAGCCAGGCGAGGCCGCGCAGCTGGTAGTCGCGCAGGGTGGCGTCCAGGCCCGGGGGCTGGACGGTGGCCTGCGGGCCCTCGGTGAGGCGGTCGCGCAGGACGGCCAGGGCGCCGGCGGGGATCGCCTCGACCGTCTGGCCGTCGACCTCGGCGGTGCCGGTGAGCGCGACGGAGAGCGCGTCCACGGGGTCGAGCAGCCCCAGGTCCCGCTTCCTCGCCTTGCGTACGAGCTCCGGGTCGGCCACCACCCACTGGCCGCGCAGCCGCACGATCGGGCGGTGGGCCTCGGCCAGGGTGTCCATCTCGGACTGGCTGAGCGGCTCGCCGCCGAGCGCCAGCTCCCAGTTGAAAGCGAGCAGTTCCCCGGCGTCGAAGAACGCCGTGCCGTCGGTCGCCGAGCCCGGCGCGGGCCGTACGACGGCGGTGGCGCTCAGGGTGCGGGCCAGCTCGCGCGGCCAGTGCACGGCGACCCCCGCCGCGTCCAGGCGGGTCGCGGCCGAGCCGAGCAGGTCGTACAGCTCGCTCTCGGTGAGCGGCAGCACATCCGGCACCGACCGTTCGAGCAGCAGGCCAAGCGGTGGCCACACCCGGGCGGCCCGGCGCAGCGCGAGCAGGGTGTCGATCCGCGCGCGCGGACCGAACGCGTCGGACCGCTCGCCCGCCCACAGGCTCGCCGCGTCGACGACCAGGCTGGGGTCGGCGAGGCTGTGGACCTGGACGACCGCCGAGCCCGCGCGCCGCGCGTCCTCCTCGTCGTCACTGTCGAACATCCCGTATCCGGACAGGTCCAGCCGCAGGGACACCCGTACGCCCGCGTCCATGCCGGCCGCCGCCTCCGCCGCCCACAGGCGCGCACCGGGCAGGTGTTGGGGCGCGGCAGCCGCGAACGCCGGGCCGACGGCGTGGGCGGCGGCCGGGGTGCGCGGAAGGCTGTCCGCGACCGCGTCCAGGAAGGCCCGCACCAGCGCCTCGGGGTCGGGCAGCCGCAGCGGGCCGCGGCCCGGCACCGGGACTCCGTACGCCTCGTACGGCATGGCGGCGGCGATGGCCCGGAGCTGGGCGATGTCGTCGGCGTCCAGCGGGCCCGCCCGCCAGGCGTCGTGATCGGTCCCGGTCAGCCCCGGCAGCAGCTTGCCGCGCGCGACCAGGTGCAGGGCGTGCAGAGCGGCGGCGCCCCAGCAGGCGGCCGCGGGGTGCGCGGCGGGGTGGTGCCGGGCCCGGACGAGCAGGGGCAGGGCCTCGGTGACGGGCAGCAGGCGGGCCGCGACGGTACGCCGCCCGGCGCCGCTGCCGTGGCGCCGCACCACGATCAGCTCGGTGACCTCGCCCACGCCGGCGTCGCCTTGGGGCAGCGGGCCGCCCGCCGGGTCCCAGAAGGCGACCTTGCCCTCGCGGGGCAGCCCTGCGGGCAGGAACACCGCGGCGGCGGACACGCCGGGCAGCGGCGCGAGCGCCGTCGTCCGCTCGGACTGCGTCATGTCAGGTCACCTCCCCTCGTGCGTAGGGCCGTGGATCAGCACACGATCCACGACTGCTCCACGACCTTACGGGCGGGGTCTGACAATCGGGCACCACGGCCTCAGCGCACCCCCTCCCACAAGGCACGTTCCGCCGCCCGTGGGTCCCGGACCAGCTCGGTCGGGGCGTCCGGGGAGGCCCCGAAGACCATCGTCGTACGGGTCTCCCGGTCGTAGGCGTCCCAGCCCGGGTCGCCGGTCGCCGCGAAGGCCACCCACGCGCCGTGCATCGCTTCCGCGAGGTCCTGGGGCGGGCGGTCGCCGAGCATCGGGGCGTACACGGGGTCGCGCAGGTTGTCGAAGACGAAGCCGAGCTCCGCGCTGTGGCAGGCGCCGAGCAGACCGCCGTACTGGGGCGAGCGCCAGGCGAACTCGTACACGTGCGTGCCGGGCACGGACTCGGCGACGCGGAGGGCCGGGATCCGGTAGAACCAGTCGGTCGCGACGGCGTCGAAGAGCTCGCCGGGGCCCGCGCCGGGGCGGCTCTCGGCGTAGACGGGCAGCGCCTTGTCGGGGTCGAGCCCGTACGCCTCGGTCGTCGCGCGCAGCTTCCGCTCGCTCAGGAGGTGCAGCCGTTCGGTGGGGACCAGGAAGAGGCGGTACTCCTCGCGGTTGCTGCCGACGAGCAGGTCCACCCCGCAGTCGGCGGAAGGCAGCGGCAGCGCGTCCAGGACCGGCTCGAAGGGCATCATGTTGAGCATCGCCTCACCCCACAGCGCCGGGTCCGGGCGGGCGCCCATCTCGGCCCGCAGCCCGGCCTGGGCGGGCAGCAGGTCCCCGAAGGGGACGCGGGCGAACGCGTCGGTCAGCTCCGTACCCGTCGGCTCGATGCCCAGCCCGGCCGCGAGGTGTGCGGTGATCAGGTCGGCCGTGGCGGGCCGCAGGAAGTGGTGGGCGGCGCCGCTCTGCAGGACCGCCCGGTGGAACAGCCCGCGCGCGCGTGGCTGCGCGAGCAGGACGCCGATGCTCATCCCGCCCGCCGACTCGCCGAACACGGTCACGCGGTCCGGGTCACCGCCGAAGCCCGCGATGTTGTCGCGGACCCACTCCAGGGCCGCGATCTGGTCGAGCAGCCCGCGGTTGTCCGGCCTGCCGGGCAGCCGCAGGAAACCATCCGTACCGAGGCGGTAGTTGACGTTCACGCAGACGACGCCGTCGCGCGCGAAGGCAGTGCCGTCGTACGCCGGACCCACCCCCGAGCCGTTGGAGAACGCTCCGCCGTGCAGCCAGACCATCACCGGCAGGCCGCCGCCCGGCCCGGGGTGCGGGGTCCACACACTGAGGTTGAGGCAGTCCTCGCCCTGTCCGCCGTCGGCGTCGGGGATCAGGGCGTCCATGGGCGGGGCGTACGGGGCCCGGGGCGCCGACGGGCCGTGCGCGAAGACGTCGCGTACGCCTTCCCAGGAGGCCGCCGGGGCCGGTTCGCGGAACCGCAGCGGGCCGAACGGCGGTGCCGCGTACGGGATGCCGAGGAAGGACGTCACCGCGTCGCTCCCGGTCCGGCCGCGCACCGCGCCCTGCCGGGTCGTGCACACACGCGTCACGGGCGGTTCCACCGGCTTGATCGGTTCCATCTACGCCTCAGACTCCTTCGGCCAGCGTCTCCAGCAGGGCCTCGCCGAACTCCTTGGGGCGTTCGACGTGCACCGCGTGCCCTGCTCCGGGCACCGTCACCTCTCGTACCCTGCCGCCCACGCGCGCGTAAAGGGCGAGAACGTGCCGTGTCTGGGCGACCATCGGCTGCGCCGGGGTGCCGTCCCAGCCGGGCACCGCGCCGATCGCGCCCAGGTGGGCGAGGTCGAAGAGCGAGGTGTCGGAGACGATCACGTCGTCCTCGCCGCGCACCCAGGTGACCGGCGGCTTCGCGGGGAGCGCGGCGAGGGCGGTGTGCAGGTCGTCGAGGCGGAAGTGGGTCGGGGCGAGGCAGTTGAGCACCCCGCGCGTGCCCGGGGCGGTGCCGGGCCAGACCTCGCAGGGCCTGCTGTCACCCGGGTAGTGATCGTCGCCGAGCCGGGTGCTGAGCATCGACTCGACGTACTCGTCCTCCCGTTCGAGCCGCAGCGGGGGCTTGACGTAGCAGAGGGCGAGCACGCGGCGGGGCGAGAGCGGGGACTCCTCACCACGGTCGCCCTCGGCCAGCAGCCGTACGAAGTCGGGGTTGGCGGCGCCGCCGCCCGAGCCCGCGCCGTCCGGCGAGTTGAGCCGCCCGTCCACGCCCTTGGTGCCGCCGAAGCCGTACGGGGACACCGGGTTGACCAGCGTCAGCGAGCGCACCATGGCGGGCCGGTCCCGCATGTGTTGCAGCACCACACCACCTCCCATGGACCAGCCGACGAAGTGTGCGCGCTCCATATGCAGGGCATCGAGGAGGGCCAGCAAGTCGTCGGCGTAGTCGCGCAGTCCACGAGTCGCGTCGACCGGCAGCGGGTCGGTGCCGCCGAAGCCGCGCAGGTCGACGGCGATCGGCCGGTAGCGCTCGGGCAGGGCGAGCATCGCGTCCTGCCAGAAGGCGGAGGAGGAGACGTTTCCGTGGACGAAGACGACCGGTTCGCCCGCGTTCCTGGAGGCGTCCTCCAGGATGTGCTGGGTGAGCCGGGCGGTCGGTACCCGGCGGGCGGTGAGCGTGGACATACGGGCCGTCCTTCGACTTCAGGGTTCGACTTCCGGGGGGCTTCAGGACCTCGGCCCCGGCTCCGACAGGATGCCGGAGCCGGGGGCCGGGCGACGGGCTCAGGCGGCCAGCCAGGAGGCGACCTGGGCCTGTGAGGCGCTGTTCCAGCCGAGTTCGAGATGGTTGGCGCCGGTCACGGTGGCCTTGCCGCCGACCTTGCCGACACCGGTCGTGTCGAGCGCGCTGGAGGCGAAGACCACCCCGTCGCTCGGGCCGCGGTTCTCGTTGAAGATGCCGATGACGTCCGGCGAGCCGCCCGCCAGCAGATACGTGGTGACGGAGGCGGGGATTCCGGCCCGCTGCAGCGGGGCGACCAGCGAGCCCGCGTCGATGGCCGGCTGGATGCCGTCACCGGCCGTGTAGAAGCCCTGGCCTCCGTAGTACGTCGTGTACCAGTCCTGAGCCGTCTGGTCGACGCCGTACACGCCGTCCCAGCGGGCCAGCATCTGCCGCTGGCCGGGGTAGTCGTCGTAGCCGCCGGACGGCGTCATGGAGAACTCGGGGTGCGCCGTGTATGTCCCGTAGCAGGTCATCCGGGAGTGCGGGGAGGGTGCGTTGATCTTGCCGCCGCACTCCGGCCAGATCGAGAAGTCGTGGGCCCAGCCGTGGGCGTACGGGTAGTCGAAGCCGCCGTTCGGGCCGCCGAGCGTGAGCAGCTTCCGTACGTCACCGGCGTACGCGCGGCCCCAGGAGGGCTTCAGGGACGACACGTACGCGCGCGCGGAGAGCTCTCCCTTGCTCCAGCCGACCAGGTCCACCTGACCGACGCCCAGCTTCGCCCTGATGAGGGCGACGGCGTCGCCGACGGCCTGCGCCTGCATCAGGTTGTCGCCCTGCTTGTGGGCGAAGCCGATGGCGAAGACGCGGTGGCCGCGGGCCGCCAGGTACTGCATCATGCCGGTCGAGGGGCACGACAGGGCGCCGCAGCCGTAGCCGCCTGACTCGCCGGGGTTGGCCCAGGCCCGGTCGGCGGTGTCGTTGGCGCCGTGCACCAGGAGGACGGGGGTGGCTTTGGCGCCCGTGTTCCAGCCGGGGGCCGAGTAGAGCAGGAAGCGGTCGGAGGTGGGGCGGGCGACGCCACCGAAATAGGTGACGCGGACGCCGTCCTGGTTGCCGCGCCCGTCCGGCGGGTAGCCCTCGGCGGCGGCCGCCTGGAAGCCCGGGGTGGTGTCGCGGTAGCGCTCGACCTTCTCCCAGCCGTTGGTGACGGTGCCGGAGCCGTAGGCGGCTTCCTGGGTGAGGTACGGCGGTGGGGCGGTCGCGGTGCTGCCCTCTGTGGCGGTGCTTCCGGCGGTGGCGGTGCCTCCCGCCGACAGGATCGCGCCGAGTGCCGCTGTCACGGCCAGCGCCGTTCTCCATCCCCCACGGTGTCTGCTGCGCACGTCTTGGGCCCCCTTGCCTAGGCTGATCTGGCTGCGACCAAGACGCTAGGCAGGCGGTGCACGGGTGGGGGATGTGTGCGCACCACATAAGCGGGCTAGCGGATGTGGGGACGACCGTGCGCGGATCACCAGCGGGCGGCTGGTGGGAGTGGCGTCGCCCGGCCGGCCGCGCACGGGATGCCCGGGTGACGTGCACCGGGCAGGGTGACGTTACTGACCGCCGTACCACCGCCGTACACCGTACAGACGAGGACCGCTCATGTCCGTGCCTGTGTCCCAGCCCGCGCCGCGCCCGTCGGAGCCGTCCCCCTCCACGCCGTCCCCGTCCGCGTCGGGACGCTCCACGTGGGGGCGGTCGGCGTCCGTCAGGAGGCGGCTCGGCTTCGCCGCCGGGGCGGCGCTGCTGACGCTTGCCACCGCGGCCTGCTCCGGCCTCGGCCGTACGGCGGTCGGCACCTTCTCGTACTCAACCGCGGCGGAGCGGATCGTCAAGATCAGCAGCCCGCCCATCAAGGGCTGCCACCGGATGGCGCCGACGGGCGCCACGGCAGTCCTCAACAACACGCTGGCGGACGTCCGCGTGTATCGGACACTGAACTGCCGCGGCAAGGAGACGGCGTACATCCCGAGCCGTCTCGGGGACAACATCGCGCCGGACGCACTGCCCTGGCGCAGCTACGCGTTCGTGCACTGACGTCGGCCGGGGCGCGTACCCGGCGCCCGGATCACAGCGCGAACCACCCATGTCCGCGGTACCAGTGTTCGCCCGCGAGCAGATGGGTCGCGACGGCGCGCTCCACGGCGGTCCGCTGGAGCAGCGCTTCCACCGGCAGGTCCGGATCCCCGAAGACGAAGAAGACCGGAAGCTGATCGTCCGCCTCGGTCTCCCGGTAGGAGGTGCGGAACCGGCGCTGGAAGCGGACGATGTTGGACTCCGCGGGCAGGTACTTCTCCAACTGCGCGTCGAGCAGCCATGAGTGGCAGACGGCGACCCGGTAGACCTCCTCGGGGTAGTGGAGCGCGAAGAAGTCCCTGGCCAGCGCGAGCGAGGCGTCGCACGCCTGCGGGGTCAACGGCCCGCGGAAGTCCGGGATGTGGATGCTGAGGCAGGCGTCGCCGGGCCCGAGCGGCAGCCCGGCGGCCCGCACCGCCTCACCGGTACGTTCGCCCAGCCGAGCCCGCTGGAACTGCAACCGTCCCAACTGGTAGAGCTCACCGCGAAAGTGCGGCCACAGCCAGCGCGGTTCGTCCAGACCGGCGTTCCCGTAGCGCCTGCGGTGAAGGGCCATGTGGCGTCCGAGGTCGGCGAGGGTGCGGCGGGCGATGTCGGCGGGCACGGCGCGTTCGTCGTGGTACGCGCGCGTATGCGGCAGTGCGGCGAGCAGGACGAGGACGGGAAAGAGGCGTTGGACAACCGCCGCTTCCCCCAACCCCTCGGGAAACTCCGGCATTTCAGGCTGAAATCCCACGCCCCCGATGTCCCGCACGAGCGCCCGAACGGACTCCTCCAGAAGCCCGCCCACTTCCGGATCGCCCACCATCCTCCGTGCGATCCCCACCAGTTCGTTGATGTCCTCGTGCGGTACGGCAAGGTCGATCAGCGCCTCGGGCAGCTCGTCCCCCACCGGCAACAGCGCGTCCTCGTCCACCATGCGCGTCACCCTATGCGGCACCGGGGCACTGGGCACGGGACGCGGGGGTTGCCGGACAACCGGGCTTCACCGGACAGCCCTATTCAGCCATCCAGTGGGTAAAATTTCCCTGGAAGAGGCGATGGCCATGCGCACTGGGAGTGAACCCGCGACTGCGCGCAGTCCCCTGCGGATGCGGTTCTGGCTGAGCGTATGGGGGCTGGTCTGGGCCCTTGCCGGCACGGCGGGCTTCGCCCTGGAGGGCCGCCCCGGCTGGACGGCCGCGTGCGCGGTACTCGCCCTGGTGATCACGATCGACCTCTGCATGATCATCCACCACATCCACCAGGGCCCCCACTATCAGCCGGGCCCGGACATCCCGCCGTACGAGCCGCCTCGGCGGCGTTAGGCGCCGTCCGCGTCGAACCGCGCCGCCTCCACATACTCCGGCTTCGGGTCCAGGGCCGCCGCAAGGCGGAAGTGGCGGACCGCCTGGTCGGGGCGGGACGTGCGTTCGTAGGTGCGGGCCAGGGCGAAGTGGGCGAAGGCGTTGTCCGGTTCGCGTTCCAGGACCAGCTGGAACTCCAGTTCCGCCGCGCGGAGTTGGGCCGAGGCGAAGAACGCGCGGGCGCGCAGAAGGCGGGCCGCGGTGTTCTCCGGGTGGGCCGCGACGACCGAGTCGAGGAGCTTCACCGCGCCGCGAGGGTCACGGGCAGCGAGCAGCTGCTCCGCCGCGCGGAAGTCGATGACGTGTGTTTCCGGCGTGCTCTCGGCCACGGTCGAGTCCTTTCCCTCGCTGCGCGTTGACAACGCACTGCCCAGTTCCCGTATTCCGTATTCATTCCGCCCGTCACGGAGTGCGAGGCCCGTTCACAGCGCGGCCATCGCCAGGACCAGACCCACGGCCAGTACGGCGGCTCCCGCCGCTACAAACGTACGGTCCAGGCCCGTTCGTTCCCGGCCGAGCAGAACGACCTCGCGCGGGTCGGCCGGATCGTAGGCGAGCCGGACGCGGGCGCCCGGGGTCAGTGGCTCGCGGCGGGTGGGCGGTACGGGGGACGGCAGCTCCAGGACTTGGCCGTCGGCCGTCTCGTACTGGAGGAGCGGGCGCCCGGAACCGGGCAGGGTGGGCTTGACCAGCGCCCAGGCGACGCCGCCCGCCGCCGCGATGCGCCGGGTCTCACGCAGCCCGTACGCACCGGCCAGCAGCGCCACCAGCCCGCCGAAGACCGTGAAACCCGCCAGTACGAAGAGCACATCGGGATCGTAATCCCGGGAGACGAGGCGGTGCGGGGATTTGAGACTTCCGGCCGGGAGCCCGGACCTAGCGCGCGGCAGCCCGCTCCAGGAGCTGGCCCCACACCTTCCTGACCTGGGGTTCCAGCGCTTCCAGCGGGCCGTCGTTGTCGATGACCAGGTCCGCCACGGCCAGCCGCTGCTCGCGGGGCACCTGGGCCGCCATCCGGGCCTCGGCCTCGGGCTTCGCCATACCGCGCAGCCGCGTCAGCCGGTCCAGCTGCGTGGCGGGCGCGGCGTCGACGACCACCACCAGGTCGTACAGAGGGACCAACCCGTTCTCGGTCAGCAGCGGAACGTCGTGGATCACCACCGAGTCCGCGCCCGCGGCCGCCTCCAGCTCCGCGGAGCGCGCGCCGACCAGAGGGTGGACGATGCCGTTCAGGACCGCGAGCTTCGCGGGGTCGGCGAAGACGATCGCGCCCAGGGCCGGGCGGTCCAGGGTGCCGTCCGACGCGAGGATCCCGGTGCCGAACGCCTCGACCACCGCCGCCAGCCCCTCGGTTCCGGGCTCGACCACCTCGCGGGCGATCTTGTCGGCGTCGATCAGCACGGCCCCGTACGAGACGAGCATGCGCGACACTTCGCTCTTGCCGGCGCCGATTCCGCCGGTCAGGCCCACCTTCAGCATGAGCGGCAGCCTAGGGGATGCCGCTCATGCCGTCGGTCCCAGGGCCTTGGGGCCATCACAGCTGCCGCCGCCCCACGATTACAGGTCTCCCTCGCGCTCCGCGAGGAACCGCTCGAACTCGCGGCCCAGTTCGTCCGCCGACGGCAGGTCCGCCGGTTCGGCCACCAGGTTGCCCCGGGTCTCGGCGCCCGCGACCGCGTCGTACTGGTGCTCAAGTCCCTGCACCAGCGTGACGAGTTCCTCGTCGCCCTCGCCGATCTGGCGCTCGATCTCCGTCTGGGTGCGCTGCGCCTCGGTCCGCAGGCCGTGGGCGATGGTCGGCAGGACCAGGCCCGTGGCCGCCGTGATCGCCTCCAGGGCGGTCAGCGCGGCGTCCGGGTAGGCCGACCGCGCCACGTAGTGCGGGACGTGCGTGGCCACGCCGAGGACGTCGTGTCCGGCCTCCATCAGCCGGTACTCGATCAACGACTCGGCGCTGCCGGGCACTTGCGCCTCGTCGAAGGGCGAGCGATGACCCGGCATCAGGTCCGTGCGGTTGCCGTGCGGAGTGATGCCGACGGGGCGGGTGTGCGGAACGCCCATCGGGATGCCGTGGAAGTTGACCGAAAGGCGTACGCCGAGGCGCTCGACGATCTGCCGTACGGCAACGGCGAAACGCTCCCACTCCACGTCCGGCTCGGGGCCGGACATCAGCAGGAACGGCGCGCCCGTGGCGTCCTGCACCAGGCGCACCTCGATCGCGGGGGTCTCGAACTCCGTCCAGCGGTCCCGCTTGAAGGTCAGCAGCGGTCGGCGGGCGCGGTAGTCGACGAGTCTGTCGTGGTCGAAGCGCGCCACCACCTGGTGGGGCAGGCTGTCCAGCAGCTTCCCGACGATCTGCTCGCCGGTCTCACCCGCATCGATGTATCCGTCGAAGTGGTACAGCATGACCAGGCCGGCCGACTCCTGCGCGAGCGCCATGTCGACGACTGCGAGGCCCTTCGGCTCCCATTCGTACAAACCCTGCGGATCAAGCACGATTACCGCTCCTCCTCGTGTTCGTAGGGAAGAACGCCCCATGGGACAGCGGCATTCCCGCGCGCGTCCGTTTCACATGCTGTTCTCACAACGGCCGATACGGGGCCAGGTCCGCGATTTCCGGCCGCTGGTCCGGACCTTGACATGCCCACGCGCCCTCCCTACCGTCACCTGACGACACCAAGTTCAGAAACGCGTTCAGCGTTCAGGTACGAGAACTTCCCGCATATGAGAACGGTTACCCCCACCTCGACCCGGAGGACCCCCCATGCCTAACCGCCCGCTGCTCGCCTCCCTGCTCACCGGCGCCCTCGCCGCCGGTGGACTCGGTCTCGCCGCCGCATCCGCCGACGCGTCCGCCGCCGTCATCGACGTGTCCACGGCCGCCCAGCTGAAGTCCGCGCTCACCGCCGCCGAACCCGGCGACACCATCCGGCTCGCGGACGGCACGTACGCCGGCAACTTCAAGACGAGCGCCGCCGGCACCCCGTCCGCGCGGATCACCCTCACGGGCTCGTCGAAAGCCGTGCTCAAGGCGAGCGGCGGCTATGGCCTGTACCTCAACGGGGCCTCGTACTGGACGGTCCAGGGCGTCAGCGTCACCGGCGGCCAGAAGGGGATCATGATGGACGCGGCGAGCGGCGTCGTCATCGACTCCGTGACCGTGCACGGCCTCGCCATGGAGGGCGTCCACTTCCGCAAGTCCAGCAAGAACGGCGTCATCAAGAACTCGCGCGTCTACGACACCGGCCGGGACGGCTCGGGCATGGGCGAGGGCGTGTACGTCGGCACGGCGGGCGACCTCTCCGACAGGAGCGACCAGGTCCAGATACTCGGCAACACCATCGGCCCCGGCGTCGGCGGCGAGAACGTCGACGTAAAAGAAGGCACCACCGGGACCCGGATCACCGGCAACCACTTCGACGGCAGCGGGCTGACCAACGCCAATTACGACGACTCATGGGTCGATGTGAAGGGCAACAAGGTCGTGGTCGAGGGCAACACCGGCGTCCACACCCTCAACAGCGGCTACGAGACGCACACCCAGCAGTCCGGCTGGGGCTGCGGCACTGTCTTCCGCTCCAACAAGTCGGATCTGAGCGACTCCCCCGGCTCGCTGCGACTCGCCGTCAACGTGACCAACTACAGCGCGAGCGGCTGCCCGACGACCGTCTACAGCAGCAACACCGTCACCGGCGGAAGGGGGCTGACCAACATCGCGGTCACCCCGTGACGGCCGTCCGCCCCCGGAGAACGATGTAAGGCCCGCCCCCCAATGGGGGGCGGGCCTTACATTCGGCTATCTACCGACCGGGGTCAGAGCGTCAGCTCTGGCCGCCCGCCAGCTTCTCGCGCAGGGCAGCAAGGGCCTCGTCCGACGCCAGGGCGCCGGAGTTGTCGTCCGACTCCGAGGAGTACGAACCACCCGAGATGCCGGCGCTGGCGGTGCCACCGGCGGCCGGGGCGGCAGTGCCCTCGGCAGCGGCGGCCTCGTCGGCCTCGCGGGACTTGATGACCTGGGCCTGGTGCTGCTCGAAGCGCTGCTGCGCCTCGGCGTACTGGCCCTCCCACGCCTCGCGCTGGGTCTCGTAGCCCTCGAGCCAGTCGTTGGTCTCGGGGTCGAAGCCCTCGGGGTAGATGTAGTTGCCCTGGTCGTCGTAGGACGCGGCCATGCCGTACAGGGTCGGGTCGAACTCGACCGACGCCGGGTCGGCACCGAAGGACTCGTTGGCCTGCTTCAGGGACAGCGAGATCCGGCGACGCTCAAGGTCGATGTCGATGACCTTGACGAAGATCTCGTCGTTGACCTGGACGACCTGCTCCGGGATCTCCACGTGGCGCTCGGCCAGCTCGGAGATGTGGACCAGGCCCTCGATGCCCTCGTCGACGCGCACGAACGCACCGAACGGAACGAGCTTGGTGACCTTACCCGGGACGACCTGACCGATCTGGTGCGTCCGGGCGAACTGCTGCCACGGGTCCTCCTGCGTCGCCTTCAGCGACAGGGAGACACGCTCGCGGTCCATGTCCACGTCGAGAACCTCGACGGTGACTTCCTGGCCGACCTCGACAACCTCGGACGGGTGGTCGATGTGCTTCCAGGACAGCTCGGAGACGTGCACGAGACCGTCGACGCCACCCAGGTCCACGAAGGCACCGAAGTTGACGATCGAGGAAACGACGCCGGAGCGGACCTGACCCTTCTGCAGGGTGGTGAGGAACGTCTGGCGAACCTCGGACTGGGTCTGCTCAAGCCAGGCGCGGCGGGACAGGACCACGTTGTTGCGGTTCTTGTCCAGCTCGATGATCTTCGCCTCGAGCTCCTTGCCCACGTAGGGCTGGAGGTCGCGGACACGACGCATCTCGACGAGAGAGGCCGGCAGGAAGCCACGGAGGCCGATGTCGAGGATGAGACCACCCTTGACGACCTCGATGACGGTACCGGTGACGATGCCGTCTTCTTCCTTGATCTTCTCGATCGTGCCCCAGGCGCGCTCGTACTGAGCGCGCTTCTTGGACAGGATCAGACGGCCTTCCTTGTCCTCCTTCTGGAGAACCAGGGCCTCGATCTCGTCGCCAACCTTGACGACCTCGTTCGGGTCGACATCGTGCTTGATCGAGAGCTCGCGGCTCGGGATCACGCCTTCCGTCTTGTAACCGATGTCGAGGAGAACCTCGTCCCGGTCCACCTTGACGATGACGCCGTCGACGATGTCGCCGTCGTTGAAGTACTTGATCGTCTCGTCGATCGCCGCGAGGAACGCTTCCGCGTCGCCGATGTCGTTGACCGCTACCTGCGGAGGGGTGGTGGCGGTGGTCTCGGTGCTGCTCGTCATGTGGGAAAGGGCTCCGGTTACGGACAGAAAGTCGTAGGTACTGCTACGCCGAAAGCCCTCATCGCCCTCTGCAGAAGCCGGACAGCCTGGGAAGCGCCACTCCGGGTCGGTCCGGTGGGCGCCTCGACAACCGAGGGGACATGCAACAGATGGAAGCGCGCCTGCTACGTCTGAGGTGCGCAGGCTCGCAGCGCAACTTGTAGCATACGGGGGCAGCCGGACAGGGTCAATGCGCGAAGGCGCACACCGGGGGCGGATCTCCGCAATCCCGGCAGAATTAAGGTTCTCCGAGGCCACGCAGGCCCATGCCGGCCCCCAAGCAGAAAGCGGCGGCAAAGCCGCGCTCGCGCTTCTGCGCAAACTACAACGACGGGCACGATGATCCAAGAGTACGAGGCCGAATACGAGCCCGATGCGACGCGGCGTGACGCAGGCGACGCGGAGAGCAGCCGGGCCAGCCGCGGCTGGTGGGACCGTAACGCCGATGAGTACCAGACCGACCACGGAGCGTTCCTGGGGGACGACCGTTTCGTCTGGGGCCCAGAGGGGCTGGACGAGGCGGACGCGGCACTGCTCGGACCCGTGGAGTCCCTTGAGGGACTGGACGTCCTGGAGATCGGCGCCGGGGCGGCCCAGTGCTCGCGCTGGCTGGCCGCCCAGGGCGCCCGGCCGGTCGCCCTGGACCTCTCGCACCGGCAGCTCCAGCACGCGCTGCGCATCGACGGCGGGGCGGTTCCGCTGGTGGAGGCGGACGCGGGGGCGCTCCCGTTCGCGGACGGCTCTTTCGACCTCGCGTGCTCGGCGTACGGGGCGGTCCCCTTCGTGGCCGAGCCGGTGCGGGTCTTCCGCGAGGTACGACGGGTACTGCGGCCCGGCGGGCGCTGGGTCTTCAGCGTCACCCACCCCATCCGCTGGGCGTTCCCGGACGAGCCGGGCCCTGAGGGGCTGAGCGTGGCCGCGTCCTACTTCGACCGCACGCCGTATGTGGAGCAGGACGAGGCCGGGCACGCGGTCTACGTCGAGCACCACCGGACGCTGGGCGACCGGGTGCGCGACGTGGTGGCCGGGGGCTTCCGGCTGGTCGACCTGGTCGAACCGGAGTGGCCGGCCTGGAACACGCAGGAGTGGGGCGGCTGGTCCCCGCTGCGGGGCAATCTGATTCCGGGCACGGCGATCTTCGTGTGCGAGCGGGAGTAGTTCGGGCGCGGCCGGGCCCGCGCCCGGTTCGGCTGTCCGGGCGGAGGACCCGCCGCACCTCATTAGTAATACGAACCCACAAACCAGCTGGTCTGTGGACGGCCGGAAACGGGTCCGGGCCCGGACGTACGAAACTGTGGTCGTGATCCGAACCGACGCGATCGAGCGTCTTCCCGTACGCCATGCCGTGCCCGAGCTGCTGAGCGCACTCGACGGGCGCGGCACGGCGGTCCTGTCCGCGCCCCCGGGCACCGGCAAGACCACGCTGGTGCCGCTGGCGCTGGCCGGGCTGACCGGGTCCGGCCCACGGCGGCGGGTGCTGGTGGCCGAGCCGCGGCGGATGGCGGTCCGGGCCGCCGCCCGCCGGATGGCCTGGCTGCTCGGCCAGGAGGTCGGGGACGCGGTCGGTTTCTCCGTGCGCGGGGAGCGCCGCACCGGCCCCGGCACGGTGGTCGAAGTGGTGACGACCGGCGTTCTGCTGCAACGGCTGCAACGCGACCCCGAGCTCGCGGGGGTGGACGTGGTGCTGCTCGACGAGTGCCACGAGCGCCATCTCGACGCGGACACCGCGATCGCCTTCCTGGTGGACGTACGGGCCGCTCTGCGCCCTGAGCTCCAGCTGATCGCGGCCTCCGCCACCAGCGACGCGGAGGCCTGGTCACAGCTTCTGACGGTGGCCGACGGCTCGGGCCCGGCCCCGGTGGTGCGGAGTACGGGACAGGGCCACGGGGCGGCGATCCACTACGCCCCGCCGCGCGCCGGGATCCGCCCGGCCCACGGCACCTGGGTGGACCCGCAGCTGCTGCGCCACGTCGCGGCGACGGTCCGGCTGGCACTGCAGGCGCACGAAGGGGATCTGCTCTGCTTCCTGCCGGGCACCGGCGAGATCGCGCGGACAGCCGGAATGCTGGACGGGGTGGACGCCGAGGTCCTCCAGTTGCACGGGCGGGCTCCGGCGGCGGTCCAGGACGCGGTGCTGCGGGGAGGAGAAGGGCGTCGGCGGGTGGTCCTCGCGACCTCCGTGGCCGAGTCCAGCCTGACCGTGCCGGGCGTGCGGATCGTCGTCGACTCGGGGCTGGCCCGCGAGCCGCGCGTCGACCACGCACGGGGGCTCGGATCGCTGGCGACCGTGACGGTGTCGGACGCCGGGGCGACCCAGCGGCTGGGCCGCGCGGGCCGGGAGGCGTTCGGCACGGTGTACCGGTGCTGGGCGCCGGCCGATGACGCACGGCGCCCGCGCTTCCCGTCCCCCGAAATCAAGATCGCGGACCTGGCGTCCTTCGCCCTGCGGGCCGCGTGCTGGGGCGATCCGACCGCACGGGGCCTCGCGCTGCTCGATGCCCCGCCCGTCGGGGCCATGGCGGCGGCCCGCTCCGTCCTGACCGCGATCGGCGCGGTGGACGAGGACGGCCGGGCCACCGAGCGGGGCGCGCGGATGGCCCGGCTCGGGGTGCACCCCCGGCTGGCGCGGGCGCTCCTGGACGGCGCGGCCGAGGTGGGCGCGCGCCGGGCGGCCGAGGTGGTGGCGCTGCTGAGCGAGGAGCCGCCGAGGGAGTACGGGGACGACCTGGCGGCGGCGTGGCGCACGGCCCGCCGGGGCGGCGACGGATACGCGGCGCGCTGGCGCCAGGAGGTGCGGCGGCTGACGTCGGCGGTGACGGGAGCGGGTTCGGTGTCCACGGCGACGGGAGCGGGCCCCGTGTCCGCCTCTGCCTCGCGCTCCGGGGCGGAATCCTCCCCGGCATCGGGATCGGACGACGCCGTTGCCGGGCTGGTCACCGCGCTGGCCTTTCCGGAGCGGGTGGCGCGGGCTCGGGGCGAGGGCTCGTTCCTGATGGTGTCCGGTACCCGGGCCGAGCTGGGCCAGGGGTCCGGGCTGCGCAGTGCCGGGTGGCTCGCGGTGGCCGTGGCGGACCGGCCGGTGCAGGCCGCTTCGGCGCGGGTGCGGCTGGCCGCCGTCGTGGACGAGGGCATCGCGCGCGTGGCGGCCGGGCCGCTGGGGGCCGAGGGCGAGGAGGTGCACTGGGAGGACGGCGATGTGGTCGCCCGGGAGGTGGAGCGACTGGGCGCGGTGGAGCTGTCCGTGCGTCCGCTGAAACAGCCCGACCCCGCTCTGGTGCGGCAGGCGCTCCTGGAGGGGCTGGCGAGAGAGGGCATAGGGCTGCTTCGGTGGTCGCGGGAGTCCGGGGGGCTGCGGGAGCGGCTGGCGTTTCTGCACCGGACGCTGGGCGAGCCGTGGCCGGACGTGTCGGACGGGGCGCTGCTCGCGCGGGCCGAGGAGTGGCTGGAGCCGGAGCTGTCCCGGGCGCGGCGCCGGGCCGATCTGGGGAGGCTGGACGCCGGGCAGGCGCTGAACCGGCTGCTGCCGTGGGCGAGCGGGGAGGCGGCGCGCCTGGACGAGCTGGCACCGGAGCGCATCGAGGTGCCGAGCGGGTCGCGGATCAGGGTGGAGTACGGGGGCGCGCAGCCGGTGCTGGCGGTGAAGCTCCAGGAGATGTTCGGGCTGGAGGGAACGCCGGAGGTCGCCGGGGTGCCCGTGCTCATACATCTGCTCTCCCCGGCCGGGCGGCCCGCCGCCGTCACGGCCGACCTGGCGAACTTCTGGCGGGAGGGGTACCGGGCGGTCCGCGCCGAGCTGCGCGGGCGCTACCCCAAGCACCCCTGGCCGGAGGACCCTTCGCAGGCCCAACCGACGCGTTACACCAACGCCCGGCTCAAACGGTGACCCGCGGAACGGCGACCCGAGGGAAAGGCGTCCTGCGGAGACCCGGCTCGCTCTCGCGCCGAGATCACGCGTTGACCGGCTCCGGCTCGGTACGGGCCGTCGGGGCCGGGGCGGCGGGGCGGCGGCTGCGGGCCTCCAGCCACAGGGAGAGGGCGAGCAGTGCGGTGCCGAGTCCGAGGAAGCCCCAGGGGAGGTAGGAGGTGAGCAGCAGGACCAGGGTGCGGTTCTTCTTGATCAGCGCGACCGTGTGGTCGACGTAGTCCTCGCGCATCTTCACATGACCGGAGAAGGCGGTGATCTTGTCTTGGCCGAACAGAGCCGTGGCGTTGCGGAGTTCCTCCTGGTGGATCTCCTCGCCGTTGACCGGTCCGCCGGTCACGGGGTCGACCCAGAACATCCGCTTGGCGCTGTACCACCGGGTCAGGCCGGTCTGCTTGGCGACCTCGGGGGTGACGCCGAGGGGCATCGCCTTGGGGAAGGGGACCCGGGTCCAGGGGATGGTCTGTTCGAAGTAGTAGACCTTCAGGCCGTGGAAGGTGGTGGTGCCCTTGTAGTGGATGGGGGCGCTGGTGCGGCTCTGGGCGTCGAAGTACTCGTAGTCCCGCTTCTCGGTGAGGAACGGCCACTTGAACTCGATGCCCTCGCGCTTGACCGGGTCGCCGTCGACCATCTCGCCGGTGGCGTGGACCGGGGCCTGGCTGTGGGCGTCGAAGATATAGCGCTCGGGGTTCTTGGAGACGAACTGGCCCTTGTCGTCGAGGACATACGTCAGGGAGTCCCAGACGACGACGTCCTTGCCCGAGGTCTTCTCGATCTTCCGGGACTCCTCGACGTTGCCCTTGAGGGTCTGCACGATGGTCACCTTTGGGACCGTCACTGACTTGAACCGGTTGTAGTCGAGGAGGGTGGCGTTCTTCGCCTCCAGGACCGTCTCCTGGTACTGGCTGGGCGGGATCTTGGCGAGCCGGGGGAAGGCGTACCAGCGCAGCAGCGGGGAGAGCGCCGTGAAGAAGACGGCGAGGGCGAGCAGGATGAGGCTGGCTTTGCGTCGCATGCGGCCGGCTCTCCTCTACTTCCCGGGCGGGATGGCCCCGGGGGCGGTGGGGACGGTGGTGAGCAGGGGCTTGGGCGAGGTGGTGCCCTCGGGGCCGCCGATCGCCGAGACGGTCAGGACGATGGCGAGGGCGGCGGCGAGCCCGATGGCCGCGGCGACGAGGGCGCGCATGCTCGGCCTCCCGGAGCTGATGGGTCGTCAGGGTTGGGGCACCGTAGCAACGCGGGGGTGAGATGAGAACACGTGGGACCGCCCCCGCTGCACTTGCGGCAGCGGGGGCGGTCCGGAGACGACGGCGGCGGATTGCCGCGGGAGGGAAGGCGGTCAGGCGACCTTGAGCTGGACGTCGAGGGTGGCGCCGCCCGGGGTGGTGAGGCGGAGCACGAAGGTGCCGGTCTGGCCGTCCGCGTAGATCTTGGGAAGCCGCAGCACACCGTTGGCGTCGGTCTTCAGATCCTTCAGGGACCGGATCGGGTTGCCCTTGTCGTCCTTGAAGTAGGGGCCCTTGTCGTTGACCTTCGGGTCGGCGACCGCGGTGCCGACGGCGGGCGCCTCCGGGGTGACGATCATCGCGGAGGCGACGGCGATGCCGGGGACGACGGCTCCCTTGTACGTGGCCTTGACCTCCACGTAGTTGGCGAACTCGGCGCCGGGGGCGGCCGTCAGCTCCTTGGTGTCGGTGCGCGCCAGGGCGTCCGCCTGGCGGGCGTTGACGGTCGCGGTCCACTTGATCTCGGGCAGGGTGGTGCCAACGACGGTGGCCCGGACGGTGAAGTTGCCGGTCTGCTCGCCCGCCAGCAGTGCGGGGGCGGTGGCGCGGCCGTCGGCGCCGGTGGTGGCCGTGACCTGGGTGGCGCCGCCCGGGAAGCGGGCGTCGGTGGCTCCGATGACCTGGAAGCGCACGGTCGCCTTGCCCATCGGCCGGCCGAACTGGTCCTTGACGCGCACCTTGGGCTGTCCGGCGAACGAGGAACCCGCGGTGGCCTTCAGGGGCGCGGTGTCCGCGTCCTCGAACGCACTCGCCTTCTTCGACGGCAGCGGCCTGGGTGAGCCGGGATCGCTCGGGGTGGGCTTGGAGGGCCGCGGGTGCGTCGGCGTCGGGCCCGGCTTGGACGGGGTGGGCTTCGGCATCGGGCCGGGGGCCGACGGGTGCGGCGTCGGGACCGTACCGGAGGGCCGGCGGCCCGGGGTGTCGCTGCGGCTGCCCGGCAGCACGCCCGTACCGTTCGGGACCTCGTGCGAGCCGCGCTTGTAGTAGGCGAACCACGACAGGACCGTGCTCAGGTACTCCTGCGAGTGGTTGTAGCTGAGCACCGCCTTGTCCAGGTCGGACTGGACGGCGAGGTCGCGGCTGCCACAGAGGTAGTAGGCGGCGGCGAGCGAGGCGTCGTAGACGTTGTTGGGGTCCTTGCGGCCGTCGCCGTTGCCGTCGCGGCCGGAGCTCGCCCAGGTGGAGGGGATGAACTGCATGGGGCCGACGGCGCGGTCGTGGACCGTGTCGCCGTCGTAGGAGCCGCCGTCGGTGTCGGTGATGTTCTCGAAGCCGACGCCGTTGAGGACCGGGCCCAGGATCGGGGTGAGGGTGGTGCCGTCGGCGTCGACGCGGCCGCCGTTGGCCTGGCCGGACTCGACCTTGCCGATGGCCGCGAGTATCTGCCAGGGGAGGTGGCAGGAGGTCCGGTCGCGGGCGAGCTCGGCCTCGGCCTTCTTGTAGGCGTCGAGGACGGTCGCGGGTATGCCCTGCAGATCCGCGCCGATGACGGGCGAGCCGGTGGTCGGGGCGCCCGGCACCGGGTTCGGGGAGACGAGGGGCGGGAGGTCCGTGTAGTACGGCGAGTTGCCGCTGGCCGGGGCTCCGGGGGGAGGCGTCGGGGTACCGGACGCCGCGTGTTCACCCGTCGGGCCGTTGGCCAGGACGCCCGGTCCCTGGGAGGCGGAGAGCGCCGCCACCGCCACCGCGGCCACAGCGGTCGTGGTCGCTCCCTTGCGCAGCCGTCGCCCGATCTGCGGTGCCATACGTCCAGCCCCTCCCCGTGGTCAGCAGTTCGCGCTCCCCAGCGCAGGCCTCAGGTGACCCTAACGGACCCACCGGGTAGCGCGACACCGCCCCCTGACCCTTATTCACCTTTTCACCGCTTCGTCACCCGGTGGCTGCCCGGATATGGCGGAGAATCGGTTCCCCCTACCGCACATGGGCCTGCCCGCCGGGTGCGGCACCGGGCGGGCAGGTCCTCGGGGCCCGGTGGTCCGGGCCGGTGGTCAGTGCGCGGCGGACTCCCAGTCCGCGCCCGCGCCCACCGACACATCGAGCGGGGCGCGCAGGGACACCGCCGAGGCCATCTCCCGGCGGACCAGGGCCTCGACCTTCTCGCGCTCCCCCGGCGCGATCTCCAGCACGATTTCGTCGTGGACCTGGAGCAGCAGACGGGAGCCCAGGCACGCCTCGGTCAGGGCGCGGTCCACCTTGAGCATGGCGACCTTGACGATGTCCGCCGCCGTGCCCTGGATCGGGGCGTTGAGCGCCATCCGCTCGGCCATCTCACGGCGCTGGCGGTTGTCGCTGTTGAGGTCCGGCAGATAGCGGCGACGGCCGAGCATCGTCTCCGTGTAACCGGTCGCCCTGGCCTCCTCCACCGCGCGCTGGAGGTAGTCCCGTACACCGCCGAAGCGCTCGAAGAACGTGTCCATCAAGCCGCGCGCCTCGGCGGCCTCGATGTTCAGCTGCTGGGAGAGGCCGAACGCCGAGAGGCCGTAGGCCAGGCCGTACGACATCGCCTTGATCTTGCGGCGCATCTCCGGGTCGACCTGGGTCTTGTCGACGCCGAAGACCTGGGAGGCCACCGTCGTGTGCAGGTCCTCGCCGGAGGCGAAGGCCTCGATGAGGCCCTCGTCCTCCGAGAGGTGGGCCATCACCCGGAGCTCGATCTGGCTGTAGTCGGCGGTGAGCAGCGACTCGAAGCCCTCGCCGACCACGAAGCCGCGGCGGATGGCGCGGCCCTCGTCCGTACGCACCGGGATGTTCTGGAGGTTGGGGTCGGTGGACGAGAGGCGGCCGGTCGCCGCGACCGTCTGGTTGAAGGTGGTGTGGATGCGGCCGTCCGCCGCGACGGTCTTGATCAGACCCTCGACGGTGACCCGCAGCTTCGCCTGCTCGCGGTGGCGCAGCATGATGACCGGCAGCTCGTGCTCGGTCTGGGCGGCCAGCCACGCCAGCGCGTCCGCGTCCGTCGTGTAGCCCGTCTTCGTCTTCTTCGTCTTGGGCAGGGCGAGCTCGCCGAAGAGGACTTCCTGGAGCTGCTTGGGCGAGCCGAGGTTGAACTCGTGGCCCACCGAGGCGTGCGCCTCCTTCACCGCCTGCTGCACCGCGCCCGCGAACTGCTGCTCCATCGCCTCCAGATGGGGGCGGTCGGCCGCGATGCCGTACCGCTCCATCTTGGCCAGGAGGGTCGAGGTGGGCAGCTCCACGTCGTGGAGCAGGTCGGTCGCACCGACCTCCTTGAGGCGCTCGGTGAAGGCGCCGCCCAGGTCCAGGACCGCGCGCGCCTGGGTCATCAGGGCCTCGGCCTCGGCCTGGTCGTCGGCGCCGAAGGCGAGCTGGCCGGCGGCGGCCGCCGGGGCGAGCTCACGGCCCAGGTACTCCACGGACAGCGCGTCCAGGGCGAAGGAGCGGCGGCCGGGCTTGACCAGGTACGCGGCGAGCGCCGTGTCCATGGTGACGCCGTCGACGCTCCAGCCGTGCTCGGGGAAGACCCGCATTGTGGCCTTCGCGTTGTGCAGGACCTTCGGCTTGGCGGCGTCCGCGATCCAGGCGGCGAAGGCGCGCTCGTCCGCCTCGTCGAGCTCGGAGGGGTCGAACCAGGCCGCGGGACCGTCGGCGGCGGCCAGCGCGATCTCGCTGACGCTGCCCGTGCCGAGCCCCCAGGCGTCGACGGTGGCCAGGCCCAGCGGCCCGGAGCCGTGCTCGGCGAGCCACGGGGCGAGCTCGCCCGCGCTCAGCACCGCGCCGTCCAGCTCCACGCCGGCGGCGGGGGCCGGGGCCTCCTCCTCGCCCGCGCCCGGGTCGACCGCGAGCAGCCGCTCGCGCAGCGACGCGTTGCGGATCTCCAGCACGTCCAGGACGCCGATAAGCGCCGTCCTGTCGTACGGCGCGCGCTCCAGGTCGGCCGGGGTCTTGGCCAGCTCCACGTCGCGCACCATCTCGGTGAGGCGGCGGTTGAGGCTGACGGACTCCAGGTGGTCCCTGAAGTTCTGCCCGGCCTTGCCCTTGACCTCTTCGGCGCGCGCGACCAGCTGCTCGAAGGAGCCGAACTGGTTGATCCACTTCGCGGCGGTCTTCTCGCCCACGCCGGGGATGCCGGGCAGGTTGTCGGACGGGTCGCCGCGCAGGGCCGCGAAGTCCGGGTACTGCTGCGGGGTCAGGCCGTACTTCTCCTCGACCTTCTCCGGGGTGAAGCGGGTCAGCTCGGAAACGCCCTTGGTGGGGTAGAGCACCGTCACGTTCGGGGAGACCAGCTGGAAGGAGTCGCGGTCGCCGGTGACGATGAGGACCTCGAAGCCCTCGGCCTCGGCCTGGGTGGCGAGGGTCGCGATGATGTCGTCGGCCTCGAAGCCCTCGGTCGCGAAGCGCGGTGCGTTCATCGCGTCCAGGAGCTCGCCGATCAGCTCGACCTGGCCCTTGAACTCGTCGGGGGTCTTGGAGCGGTTCGCCTTGTACTCCGGGAACTCCTCGGAGCGCCAGGTCTTGCGCGACACGTCGAACGCCACCGCGAAGTGCGTGGGCGCCTCGTCACGCAGCGTGTTCGCCAGCATCGACGCGAAGCCGTACACGGCGTTGGTCGGCTGACCTGCGCCGGTCGTGAAGTTCTCCGCGGGCAGCGCGAAGAACGCCCGGTACGCCAGGGAGTGCCCGTCCATGAGGAGCAGGCGCGGTCGGTTGTCTGGGGTCTTCGATGCTGTCTCAGCCACGTCCCCGATCCTGCCACGCCCCACTGACAATCCCGGCCAGTGCCCAGCGGGGACCGCGCCGGGACGGCTGTCAGTGGTCCGTGACAGGATCGGAACCGTACGTATCGCACACGTCGCTCGAAGGGGAGCGCCATGGCCACCAAGCCGCCCGATGGGGACCCGGTTCAGGACGCGCCGCAGGTCGCGCCGCCCAAGCACGCCGCCGCCGGGCTCACCGCCATCGGGTACACGGCGCTGGTGGCCCAGCAGCAGATGGGCGTGGCCCGGGCCACGCGGACGCTGCTGAAGGTCAACCAGAAGGACGGGTTCGACTGTCCGGGGTGCGCCTGGCCGGAGGGCGACAAACGGCACGTGGCGGAGTTCTGCGAGAACGGCGCGAAGGCGGTCGCCGAGGAGGCGACGCTGCGCCGCGTCACCCCCGACTTCTTCGCCGCGCACCCCCTCTCCGACCTCGCGGGCCGCAGTGGGTACTGGCTGGGACAGCAGGGCCGGATCACCCAGCCCATGTATCTGCCGGAGGGCGCCGACCGGTACGAGGCGGTGACCTGGGAGCGGGCGTTCGAGATCATCGCGGCCGAACTGAAGGCGCTGGACTCACCGGACGAGGCGCTCTTCTACACCTCGGGACGCACCAGCAACGAGGCCGCGTTCCTGCTCCAGCTCTTCGCGCGCGAGTTCGGCACCAACAATCTGCCGGACTGCTCCAACATGTGCCACGAGTCGTCCGGCTCGGCGCTCACCGAGACCATCGGCATCGGCAAGGGCAGCGTCTCCCTGGAGGACATCCACCAGGCCGACCTGATCATCGTCGCCGGGCAGAACCCGGGCACGAACCACCCCCGGATGCTCTCGGCCCTGGAGCAGGCCAAGGCGGCGGGCGCGAAGATCATCTCGGTGAACCCGCTGCCCGAGGCGGGCATGGAGCGCTTCAAGAACCCGCAGACCGCCAAGGGCCTCGCGCTCGGCGGCCAGGCGCTCAACGACCTGTTCCTCCAGATCCGCATCGGCGGCGACCAGGCCCTGTTCCGCCTGCTCAACAAGCTGATCGTGGAGACCGAGGGGGCCGTGGACGAGCTGTTCGTCCGCGAACACACCCATGGGTACGAGGAGTTCGCCGCGGCGGCCCGGGCGGCCGACTGGGACGAGACGCTGGCCGCGACCGGGCTCACGCGCGCGGAGATCGAGCAGGCGCTGTCCATGGCGCTCGCCTCCAGGCGCACCATCGTCTGCTGGGCGATGGGCCTGACCCAGCACAAGCACGCGGTGGCCACCATCCGGGAAGTGGTCAACTTCCTTCTGCTGCGCGGCAACATCGGCCGCACCGGCGCGGGGGTCTGCCCGGTGCGCGGCCATTCCAACGTGCAGGGCGACCGCACCATGGGCATCTTCGAGCGGCCCGCGCCCGCGTTCCTCGACGCCCTGGAGAAGGAGTTCGGCTTCGCGCCGCCGCGCCACCACGGCTATGACGTGGTCCGCTCCATCGAGGCACTGCGCGACGGCAAGGCGAAGGTGTTCTTCGCGATGGGCGGCAACTTCGTTGGGGCCACGCCCGACACCGAGGTCACCGAGGCCGCGATGCGCCGCGCCTCGCTCACCGTCCATGTGTCGACCAAGCTCAACCGTTCGCATGCGGTCACCGGCCGCCGTGCGCTGATCCTGCCGACGCTCGGGCGCACCGACAAGGACGTACAGAAGAGCGGCAAGCAGTTCGTCACCGTCGAGGACTCGATGGGCCTGGTGCACTCCTCGCGCGGCAACCTCAAGCCCGCGAGCCCGCATCTGCTCTCCGAGCCCGCCATCGTCGCCCGCCTCGCGCGCGCCACGCTCGGCGCCGGCTCCACGGTGAACTGGGAGGAGTTCGAGAGGGACTACGCGACGATCCGCGACCGCATCGCGCGCGTGGTCCCCGGCTTCGAGGACTTCAACGCGCGCGTGGCGAAGCCCGGCGGCTTCCGGCTGCCGCACGCGCCGCGCGACGAGCGCCGCTTCCCCACCGCGACCGGCAAGGCCAACTTCACGGCCGCGCCGGTGGAGTATCCGACGGTGCCCGAGGGCCGGCTGCTGCTCCAGACCCTGCGCTCGCACGACCAGTACAACACCACGATCTACGGCCTGGACGACCGGTACCGGGGCATCAAGGGCGGGCGCCGGGTGGTGCTCGTGAACCCCGAGGACGCGCGCGAGCTGGGGCTTGCGGACGGTTCGTACACGGATCTGGTGAGTGAGTGGAAGGACGGCGTGGAGCGGCGGGCGCCCGGCTTCCGCGTCGTGTACTACCCGACGACGCGGGGGTGCGCGGCGGCGTACTACCCGGAGACCAACGTCCTGGTGCCGCTGGACTCCACGGCGGACACCAGCAACACCCCTGCCAGCAAGTCCGTGATCGTACGTCTGGAACAATCGGCGACCGTCTAAGCGTTCGCTCAGACAGGTCGGCCGCGCGGGCCGCCGCCGGCCGGACAGCCAGATGGAACCGGACCACGATCGGAGTCCCACCCATGGGTGAGCAGAGCAAGGTGAAGTTCCCGCAGGAGGTCATCGACGAGTACGCGGCGCTGGGCATCGACCTGCCCGCGCTGTTCTCCGCGGGACACCTCGGCACCCGGATGGGCGTGCAGATCCTGGAGGCCTCGGCGGAGCGCGTCGTCGGGACGATGCCGGTCGAGGGGAACACCCAGCCGTACGGGCTGCTGCACGGGGGTGCGTCGGCGGTGCTCGCCGAGACGCTCGGGTCGGTGGGGTCGATGCTGCACGGGGGGATCTCCAAGATCGCTGTGGGGGTCGATCTGAACTGCACGCATCACCGGGGGGTGCGCAGCGGGCTGGTCACGGGGGTGGCCACGCCTGTGCATCGGGGGCGCTCGACGGCGACGTACGAGGTCGTGATCACGGATGAGCAGGACAAGCGGGTGTGCACTGCGCGGCTGACGTGTCTGCTGCGGGACGCGGAGGCCCCGAAGGGCTGACGTGGCCCCACCCCGCCCCTTCCCCGGCCCCTCCGGGGGCGGGTGGGGGTGGAGGCGGGTTTCCCGGGGGCAGCGCCCCCGGACCCCGGGCGTCCGGGGGTGGGTTGGGTGGAGGCGGGTTTCCC